>DATMXT010000216.1:0-2454 GCA_035561375.1 Terriglobales bacterium
GGCACAGGTTTGTCAAATCCGTACTTGGCCTCGAGCGCCGCAATCGTCTTGTCCGACTTGGCTTTTTCAGAGCTGAAAGGACTTGCCGGAATGGCGTGCATTGTGAAAAAAGTTATGGTAATTACAAGAAATACCGTTAAAATTGCGAGAAAAAAGCGTTTTATGATATAAATCATAAATTTTGAGTTCACAGGCTTGCCTCCTCAAAACAGGGTGCTCCACTTAAAATTATACGCAGTGGATATATCACATTTATAGCATACATGCATACAACTGTCAACATCACAGTTTTTTCACAGGTCGCCAAATGGGGCCGGAGACGCTTGGATATGCTTGCTATTTTTGCGCTGTTCTGGTAAAGTATACGTATATATGCTTCGGCAAAAAAGCCGCGCTTTTTTCGGGCGGCAGCTGGTTTTGTCACGCGGGTATTCCGAGATTTAAGGAGGATTTGCCATGACGGCCGATGGAAAATATTTGGCGGGCATCAAGCGCCTCAAGCATTCCGGCGTTCGGCTTGACAAGGGCGACATCATATATGTGGACCCGTACGGGGTTCTCACCGATTCGCATGATGCCGACTTTGTGTTCATCACCCACATCCATTATGACCACTACTCGCCGGAAGACATCAAACGCATTTTCAAAGAGGACACCGTTTTTGTGGCGCCGGCCGAGGTGGCGGCCAAACTCGCGGAAGGCTACGGCTCGGCAAAAATTAAAATTGTGGAGTCCGGCGACATTCTGTCGCTCGGCAGCCTCTGCGTGGAGGTGCTGCCGGCCTACAACATCGGCAAGCAGTTCCACCCCAAGGAGAAGGGCTGTGTCGGCTATATTTTGCGCTGTGACGACGGCTCCTACTATTTCCCGGGCGATATCGACGCCATTCCGGAGTTTCTGGCGGCCGACGCCGATGTGTTTTTTGTGCCCATCGGCGGCACATACACCATGAATCCCGAAGAGGCGGCGGCGGCCGTGGAAAAAACCTCGGCAAAAATTGCAATCCCCTATCATTACGGGGACATTGAAGGCATCGGCAAGCGAAGCGACGGCGCGCACTTTATCTCCCTGCTCAAAAACGTAAAAGGAGTCGAACTGTGATGAACGCACAAAAGGATTTTATGGAGAAACTGGCCGCCCGTGGGCCTGTCGTCGGCTGCGGCCTCATGAATGTCACCTATTCCGGCGTCATGCAGGTCTATAAGAGCTGCGGAATGGACTTTGTGCTCATCGACTGCGAGCACGGCACTCTGTCCGACGTCTCCGTTGAAGAGATTTTGCGCACCTGTCGCCTTTTAGACTTGCCAACCGTCGTTCGGGTTCCCGGAATCCATCAATCTCTCATCGCAAAGCCCATGGACATGGGGGCCGACGGCATCATGGTGCCCCGGGTCGACACGGTCGAGCAGCTCGACGAGATCGTCAAGTACTGGCGCTTTGCCCCCCGCGGCAAGAAGGGGTTTGGCGGTTTTGCGCAGCTTCGCCCCGGCGAGACGATTCCCGACGTCAACGATAACCGGGTGCTGTCCATACAGATTGAGTCCCGCGAGGGCGCCGCAAACCTCGAAAAAATGCTGACCAAATACCCCGGCGAGCTGCAGTTCGTGCTGGTCGGCCCCACCGACCTCTCGGTCGACGTCGGCACCCCCGGCGACATGTACTCGGAGGTCGAGCTCGAAGTCATTGCCGACATCGCAAAGACCTGCGAGCGGCACGGCGTTTCGCTGGGAATGTTCTGCACCGGCCCCGACGTCATGCAGTTCTGGCTTGACAGGGGCATCAACGTCATGTGGGTCACGGCTGAGCTCTTCCTTTTGGCAAATGAAGTCGGCCGCGTCAAGACCATGTTTGACGAACTGAAATAGCCATGGACAAAGAGCGCTGGATGAAACTGCAAAACGGCAGCGACATTCGCGGCGTCGCGGAAGGTGAGAATCCACCGCTGACAGCGGACTTTGCCGGAAAACTTGGGCGGGCTTTTGCCCGCCTGACCCTTACGCGCACCGGAAAACGCCCCAATTGCTCCTTCGAGCCCGCCCGCGTGGCGGTCGGGTTTGACCCGCGGCCGAGCGGCCGCCCGCTGGCGAAAGCTTTTTGCGACGGGCTTGCGGCCGAGGGCGTCACGCCCTATGCCACCGGCATTTCCACGACGCCCGCCATGTTCATGGGCTGCCTCGACCCAAGGCTTGCCGCCGACGGCGGCGTCATGGTGACGGCGAGCCACCTGCCGGCAGACCGCAACGGCTTCAAATTTTTCACCCCTTCCGGGGGACTTGGAAAAAACGACATCACTTTGCTGCTCGAAGCGGCCTGCGAGCTGGACTCTCCGACCCCCGCCCAGCCGCCTCTCTGCTACGACCTGATGGCCTCCTACGCCACCTATCTTGTCGAGCGGGTGCAGGAGTGGACCGGAAAAGAGCATCCGCTGACCGGCCGGAAAATTCTGGTCGACGC
>DATMXT010000217.1:0-2920 GCA_035561375.1 Terriglobales bacterium
AACCCGCGTCCGAGAGCCCATCCGGGGGACTTTCTACAGGCTTAGCCGCGTCTTTACTTTCCCTTGCCGTGCCGTCATGCGGCCGACTTCACGGTTTGGTAGCTTCATTGTTCATGGGCGGAGCAAAGCTTAACCGCCTCACGTTCACCACTAATCGACGCCCCGGCCCCGGGCCGTGGTGTTCCCGGGCGGGACGAGCAGCCTAAGTTAGGCCGCTAAAGCGTAATTGTTGTTGGCGTTTAAATTAATAAACTGCGAGTTTTATCGTGGTCCCGCGCCACGGCCTGCTTATCCGACTTCAAAACCCCCGTCGAAACCTTTACGCCCCCATGTTGTTGCGGGCACGCATTTCCCGGTCGATGTCGCGCTGCGCGTCACGCGCTGCCATCGCGTCGCGCTTGTCGTGCTGGCGCTTGCCCTTGCAAAGCCCGAGCTCGACTTTGACATTTGAATCCTTCCAATAGAGGGAGAGGGGAATGAGGGTCATGCTCTGCTGTTTGACAAGGCCAAACAGCCGCATGATCTCCCGCTTGTGCAGGAGAAGCACGCGCTTTCGCACCGGGTCGTGGTTGAAGATGTTGCCGTGCTCATACGGGCTGACGTGCATGCCGTGCACAACAAGCTGTCCGTTTTCGACCTGACAGTAGCTGTCTTTGAGATTGACGCGGCCGGCCCGGACCGACTTGACCTCAGTGCCGACAAGGGCGATTCCGGCCTCCATTTTTTCTACGACAAAATAGTCGTGGAAAGCCTTTTTATTCTGGGAGATCACTTTCGTGCCCGTCTGTTTTGGCAAATCCTCACCCCCTTTTCCATGCTTTGCGATTATACCACATATGGGCGAAATGTAAAGTCGTTTTTGTGAACGAAACGCAAATGCAATCTGCCGGGCTCTTTCGAAGCGCCTTAAGAGGCGGGCGAGTGAGCGGCGCGCCGCAAAAAAAGCAGAAATGTTGTGGCGGAGGGGCGAACTGTGGTATAATTTTGTCCTGATAAAATTCATGAAATATGTTCCCCGGAGGATGATATGCGCCCCAGGAAAAAACCGAATCTCCAAAAACGAATGACGGCGGCGGGCGCCGTTTTGGTCGGCGACCCGAGTGCTGCGCGCGGGCGCTGGCGGGAGCTCTTTGGCGCGCCGCCGGACGCTGCATTGCATGTGGAACTCGGGCCCGGCAAGGGCGGCTTTATCTGTGAAATCGCAAAACAAAATCCGGACGTCCTGTACGTCGGCATTGAGAAAGTGCCGGACGTGCTGGTCATGGCCATGGAGCGGGCGCTGGCCGAGAATGCCACAAACGTGCGCTTTATTCGGGGCGACGCGGCGCTGCTGGCCGAGTATTTCGAGCCGGGGGAGTTCTCACGGCTCTACATCAACTTCTGCGACCCCTGGCACAAGAACCGGCAGGCCAAGCGCCGGCTGACCCACCGAAATTTTTTGCGGCTCTACGCACCGCTGCTGGGCGTCGGCGGAGACATCCGCTTCAAGACCGACAACCGGCCGCTTTTCGACTTTTCGCTTGTCGAGTTCGGGGAGTGCGGCTACGGGCTGACCGAGGTGACCTTTGACCTCTACGCCGAGGACGCGCCCTGGAACATCGTCACAGAGTACGAGCGGACTTTTTCGGCCAAGGGCTTTAAAATCAACCGGCTTGTCGCGACTGTTTCGGGGGACACCCTCGAAACATGCCAAAGTGCCGGGGAGGGGCTGGAAAGCGATAAAACAGGGCCTGATGAGCAGGGAACATAACCCCATGGGATAGCGGCGCGCGATAAGCCGCACCGAAAACACGCCGGAAAACGCCGCCGTTGTCGAAGGGTGCTTTGACAATGGCGGCGTTTCACAAGGGGCCTCAATATTGGCGCCCCAAACCGGACAGGCATCGGGGTGTGCGCTAAGGTTTTATGGAAAACTGTCGATATAACAGACAAAAACCATCATACTGTTTTGAACGAAGGGAGTTTATGGCCGTGAGCAGAATATCGGGCAGCAGCCTTGGCACCTATCCCCGTACGGAGCTGTATATCACAAAGAACGAGAAGAGCGAGAAGAAAGATACGGTTTCGGGCACACCTCCGACGTCTCCCGCCGACCGGCTTGAAAAGTCCGCACCCGTCGATGCCGGCGTTTATTCGCCTGTCAGGTTTGAGAAAACGGCCGGGCAGAGCGGTATTGTCCCGAAAGAAAGGACCGGGTCCGACCTGAAAATATTGCACGCCGCGATCGAGCAGTCGCAGATAACCGTTTCCAGATTTAAGGAAATGGTCGCAAGCCTGCTCTATCAACAGGCCGAATATCGCGCCGGAAAAACTATCTCCCTTACGGACCTCGATTTGACCGCAATCGGGGTGCCGAAAGCCGCGGCGGACGAGCTTGTCCGGCTAAGTGGGAAATACGGAAATGTCGAAGCGGCCGGAGCGGTCGGACAGGATGATTACTTTGGCGTAGACGCGACCGCGAAGCGGATTTTTGATTTCGCCGTTTCCCTGTCCGGCGGTGACCCCGAAACCATGGAGATGTTAAAGGGCGTCGTCCAAAAAGCATTTAAGGAATGCGAGAAGCTTTTCGGCGGAACGCTTCCCGACATATCCTATCAGACGCTTGACAGGGTAAACAGTCTCTTTTGCGATTTTGAAAAGCAGTCGCAATCTCCGGCAGGAGAATGACGCCTGACACCTCTTTGAAGGGTTTGCGGCGGTCATAAAAGAGCGGCTGAAGACCCTTGGAATGAATAAAACTGCCGGTTTTACCGGCAGTTATTATTGTAGAGGAAAACCACTCGCTGGGCGAGTGGTTCAAAAAAGCCTATGGCGATGAGGTTAACAGAAAAACTCCCTTTGCTAATATGGAGGTGCGGTCAGCCAACTGCACAACAAAAAGCAAAGGGAGGACATCCAGTGAGCCTGAATGACGTAAATA
>DATMXT010000218.1:0-3407 GCA_035561375.1 Terriglobales bacterium
ACGTTTGACGTGGCCTACCGTTTCCTGCACGAGTCGCCCTGGGAGCGCCTTGAGCTGCTGCGGGAGCGAATTCCCAATGTCCCGTTCCAGATGCTGCTGCGGGGCTCCAACCTCGTCGGCTACGCCAACTACCCCGACAACCTCGTGCGGGCCTTCGTCAAGTCGGCCGCCAAGACCGGCATCGACGTCTTTCGGGTCTTCGACTCTCTCAACTGGATTCCGGGCATGGAAATTGCGATGAATGAGGTCTTAAACCAGAACAAGTTCCTCGAGGCCGCCATGTGCTACACCGGCGACATCTCGGACCCGAGGCGCGACAAATACACCCTCGACTACTATGTGAAGTTCGCGAAGGAACTCGAGCGGCGCGGCGCGCATTCCATTTGCATCAAGGACATGTCGGGGCTTTTAAAGCCCTACGCCGCCAAAAAGCTCATCACGACCCTCAAGCAGGAGGTGGGGCTGCCCATCCACCTGCACACCCACGACACCACCGGCAACCAGGTGGCAACGCTGCTCATGGCGGCCGAGGCCGGGGTCGACGTCGTCGACTGCGCCGTCAGCTCCATGTCGAGCCTGACCTCGCAGCCCTCGATGAACGCGGTGGCGGCGGCCCTCTCGGGCAGCGAGCGGGACACCGGGCTCGACGTGCGGCGGCTCGAGGAGCTCTCGGACTACTGGGACGACGTGCGGCTGCGCTACGAGTCCTTCGACGTCGGGCTCAAAACCCCGACGACCGAAATTTACCGCTACGAGATCCCCGGCGGCCAGTACACCAACCTGCGCCCGCAGGTGGTGTCGCTGGGCCTTGGCTCCCGCTTTGAGGAGGTCAAGGAGATGTACAAGACGGTCAACGACATGCTGGGCGACCTCGTCAAGGTGACCCCCTCCTCCAAAGTGGTCGGCGACCTCGCCATTTTCATGGTGCAAAACGACCTTACGCCCGAGAACATCGTGGAAAAGGGCAAGAGTTTGGCCTTCCCCGACTCGGTCGTCTCCTACTTCAAGGGCATGATGGGCCAGCCGGCCTGGGGCTTCCCGGAGGACATTCAAAAAGTCGTCCTCAAGGGGGAGGAGCCCATCGCCTGCCGGCCGGGCGAGCTGCTGCCGCCGGTCGACTTTGAGGCCCTGCGGGAGAAGATTTCAAAATTCAGCCCGAACCCCGACATGCGCTCCCTCATCTCCTACGCCATGTATCCGAAAGTTTACGAGGACTACCTGCGCCACCGCAAGGACTACGGCTACATCATGCGCATGGGCAGCCACGTCTTCTTCAACGGCATGGCCTTAGGCGAGACCAATAAAATCAGCATTGAGGAGGGCAAAACCCTCGTCATCAAGTATCTGGGACTTGGCGACAGCTACGAGGACGGGACCCGCGAGGTGCGGTTTGAGCTCAACGGCTCCCGCCGCGAAATCCGGGTGCCCGACCCCCGCACGACCTCCAAGGCCGTGCAGGTGCAGCTGGCCGACTCGACCGACAAGAGCCAAATCGGCGCCTCGATTCCCGGCATGGTCAGCAAGGTGATGGTCAAGGTGGGGGACAAAGTCAAGGAGAACCAGGTCGTGGCCGTCGTCGAGGCCATGAAGATGGAGACCAGCGTCGTGGCCGGCATGGACGGCGTCGTCAAAGAGGTGCTGGTCACCCCGGGCAAGACGGTCAAGGCCGGCGAGCTGTTGATTCGAATCGGATAAAAGCCTTTATGAAAAAAGCTGCAAGGCATATGCCTTGCAGCTTTTTGATTTTATCAGCCGTGGCAGTTACCGCCGCAGTGGCCGTCCTCGCCGTGACAGCCGTCCTCGCCGTGGTGCTCGCCCGCGTGTTCGCAGGTCACGCCGGGGTTGTAGCGAAGAGTGCCGGACAGGTAGTCGGCCACCGCCTCGTCGGCCGCGCCTTCTACGCCGCCGAAGAAGTTGATGCCGGCCTCGGTCAGGGCCCGCTTGGCGCCGTCGCCGATGCCGCCGCAGATGAGGGTTTCAACTTCGAGCTTCTTCAGAATGTCGGCCAGGGCCCCGTGGCCGCTGCCGTTTGTGTTCACGACGTAGGTGATGGTCACCTTGCCGCCCTCCACGTCGTAGACCTTGAAGTGGCCGGTGTGGCCGAAGTGCTGGAAGACCGACTTGTCTTTTTCCTCATAGGGGACCGCAATGCGTGTCATACTGACTCCTCCGTTTCTCTGAGCATGGCCGCGAGGGGCTCGATGGGGCCCGTCTCGCAGTCTTCAATGGCCCCGGCGTCGGCCGCTGCGGCAAGACGCGGGTCGATCGGGATTTTGCAGACGACGCCGATGCCGTGCTTTGCGGCAAGCTCCATCGCGTGGCTTTTTCCGAAAATTTCATGCCGCGTCTGGCAGACCGTGCACTCGAAATAACTCATGTTTTCGACCAGCGCCAGCACCGGAATTTTCATCATGACGGCCATGTTCACGGCTTTTTCCACAATCATGCCCACCAGCTCCTGCGGCGAGGCCACGATGACGATGCCGTCCACGGGCAGCGACTGGAAGACGGTCAGCGGCACATCGCCGGTGCCCGGCGGCATGTCGATGAACATGAAGTCCACGCCGCCCCACATGACGTCGCTCCAAAACTGCTTGACGGCCCCGGCGATGACCGGCCCCCGCCAGACCACGGGCGCCCGGTCGTCCTCCAGCAGCAGGTTTGTGGACATGAGCGCTATGCCGGTTTTAGTCAGGGCCGGCATGAGGCCAAACTCGCTGGCAGTTGCCTTTCCGGTGACGCCGAAAATTTTTGGGATGGAGGGGCCGGTCACGTCGGCGTCGAGCACGGCCGTCTTGTGCCCCGACCGCCGCATGGCCACCGCCAGCATGGCGGTGACAAGGCTCTTGCCGACGCCCCCCTTGCCGCTGACGATACCGATTACTTTGTTGATTTTGGAATACTCGTTGGCGGGAGCCAGGAGGCTCTCCTCTTCTCTGTCGGCACACTTCGCCCCGCAGGCCGAGCAGTTGCCGTCACAGGCTTCACTCATCGTCTTTGTCGTCCTTTCCGTTTGACGTCGTCACGCCGTTTTGGAGCCGGCAGCAGCCCCGCCCGCAGGCGCCGCCGCCGTGCTCGCAGTAGCGCACGTCGCCGCCGCCGATCACAAGCGCCCGGCCCTCCACAATGCAGCGCGCCAGCTTTTTGCGGGCGGCGGCGTAAATGGCCTGCACCGTCGTGCGGGCCACTCCCATCTGGAGGGCGCACTGCTCCTGCGTCAGCGCCTCGAGGTCGATGAGCCGGATGACCTCGTATTCGTCGACAGTCATGTCGACCTGACCCCGGCGCCCGTCCGGCGGGCTAAAACGGGTGCAGGCAGGACTTGAACACACCCGGCGAAATTTTCGCGGTCTCGGCATGCCGACCCCTCCTTCAAATGGCGTTATTGACATATGACAGTTATGAGC
>DATMXT010000219.1:0-4446 GCA_035561375.1 Terriglobales bacterium
GGGCACTCGGCGTCCAGCGTCTCCATGAGGGCCTTTGCAAGCTCCCGCCCGCCCTGCGCCTTGAAGGCGGCAAGGGCGTCGTCGACCGAGGCGATGGAGAGCCCGCCGTAATTTAAGGCGCCGCCTGTGCCGCACAGCGGCGTGAGGTCCATGTCGGGCGTGAGCCTCACTTCTCCGAGATAGAGGTCGAAGTCCCGGCGTTCAAGGGCCGACAGGTACGCCGCCTTGTCGACCTCCGTGATTTCGGTCTCAATGCCGACCGACTTGAGCTGAAAGGCGATGGACTGGGCGATGGTCAGCTTTTCGCTGCTGTCGGAGCAGACGAGAAGTCTCAGCTTCGGGGTGGCGCCGCCAAGCTGCTCCTTGGCGTACCCGGCGTCAAACCCGTGAAGCACGGCGTAGGGGTCGTAGAGATACCAGTCCGGGTGGACGGGCGAGAGGGCGACATAGCCCGAGATGGACAGGTTGTCGTCAATGAGCTCGGTGCGGTTGATGGCGGCTGAAATCGCTTTGCGCAGCGCGGCGTTTTTGAGCGTGGTGCCGAGAAAGACGAGGTTGTTTGTCGCGTACTGTTTCCCTTGCAGCCCCGTCATTCCGGTCACAACGGTCACCCCGCCGCTGCGGTAGGCGTAGGCCGCCTCCTCGTCGCTATGTATGCTGAGAAGTCCTATCTCCCGCAGGGCCGCTTCCCCGTTTGCGACAAGCCTGCCCTCCGACAGGGTATAGAGCCCCGGCGCGCAGGACATCGGGATGTTCAGCATGGCGGGAAATCCGGCGTCGGGCGCCGTCAGTGTGACAACCAGCGTGGAGTCGCCCGCCACCGCAATGTCGGTGACCGAGCCCAGCCGGGCGGAGAAGTTGGTCGCCCCGGTGCGAATGCGGTTTAAAATGTCCGCGACCTGCGCCGCCACGGGACTTGACAGCCGCAGCGTGACGACGTTGCCGCTGACCTCGACGCTTTCGGCAAGTCCGCCCGAGGGCTCCATTCCGGACGCGAGCCCGACAAGGGGCCGATAGAGCAGGGCGCCCAGCTCAAGGTTATACCGGCTTGTGGTCGTGAGCGGGTCAAGGCCGGCATTTTCGTCGTACGGGAGCGTGATGGCGGCGACCGCCTGCCTCCCCGGCTGCTCCGCCGGGCTCTGCGGGGCGCCGATGGTTTCGACTACCCGCTTGCAGCCTGAGAGCAAAAGCAGCAGGCCCAGCGCAAGCGCAGATATTCGCCGGTTCACGACCGCACCGGCAGTCCGATTGCCGCCATGAGCACGCCCCGCCGCTCCCCGTGGGCACGGTGGGAAAAATAACAGTCGATGTATTCCATCGTACACTCCCCCATGCAGGTGATGTGGTCCGGCCGGACGCCGGCCGAGACGGCCGACCGCTCGACCGCCCGCCAGAGGTCGACGTGCGGCTTTTCATATCCGGTGAGAACTAAGTCGGCGTCGAACTTCCCGGCCACCTCCGGCCCCACCTCAAAGCACTCGGGGCAGATGGAGGGGCCGATGGCCATGAGCATTTTGGCGGGGTCGGCGCCAAGTTCCTCTCTCATGCGGCTTATCGCAATGCCGACAATGCCCTCGGCCGCGCCCCGCCAGCCCGAGTGGACGGCGGCCCAGCAGCGGGCCTGGGGCTCATAGAGCAGGGTGGGAATACAGTCGGCATAGTAGCAGACCGGGAAGACGCCGGGCGTGTTGGTGATGACGCCGTCGGCATCCTTGAGCTTCTCTTTCGTAAAGGGGTTTGCGAGGGTCTCCTGCGGGGCCAGCAGCACGACGGAGGAGTGCACCTGTTTGACTGCGGCAAACCGCTCGGGGTTGGCCCCGATGGCCGCAGCAAATGTGCGGTAGTTTTGCCGCACGGCCTCGGGGTCGTCCCCCCGGTTGAATCCGAAGTTGAACGTGTCGTAAGGCGGACGGCTGACGCCGCCCCGCCTTGTGGCAAAGCCTGCCGCAAGCTCGGGGCGGGCGGCAAAGTCCGGCGTCGTGAGATACGGGACGCCGGCGCCCTCCGTCAGAATTTTCTCATATTTCACTCGATGCAAATCCTCTCAATGGAAATGGCCTTTCCCGTCTCGGGGTCGGCCTCAATCAGGGCGCCGCAGAGCACGACCGCCCCCTCCCCCGGTTTGAACCGCACCGGAAGGCCGACCAGAAACTTTTCAATGACCTCCGCCTTTCCGACCCCGAGAATGGAGTCGACAGGTCCCGTCATGCCGAGGTCCGTGATAAAGGCGGTGCCGCCCGGCAGCACCTGCTCGTCGGCCGTCTGCACATGGGTGTGGGTGCCGACGACGGCGGTCGCCCTGCCGTCGACATAGCAGGCGAGGGCCTTTTTTTCGCTTGTGGCCTCGGCGTGAAAATCGATGACGCGGAGCTTCACGGCGTCTTTGTCCTTCTCCAAAATGGCGTCGGCCGTGCGGAAAGGGCAGGACAGGGACGCCATATAGACAAGGCCCATGAGGGAGACGACCTCAATGACGCCAAAGGGCGTCTTGACCCTCGCAATGCCGCTGCCCGGCGCTTCGGGCGGATAGTTGTGGGGGCGCAGCACCTGCGGATTGTCGTCGAGCACGGGATAGAGCTCCCGGCGATTCCAGACGTGGTTGCCGGTTGTGATGACGTCGACGCCCGCCCCCAGCAGCTTTTGCACGTCGGCCGGCAGCAGCCCGTTGCCGGGCGAGGCGTTTTCCCCGTTGCAGACGACAAAGTCGGCACCCGTCAGTTTACGGATGCCCCAGAGCCTGTTTGCGATAAAATCCGTTCCGGCTACGCCCACAACGTCTCCGATACATAGTATTTTCACTGCATGTCTCCTATTACCCGCGGGGTTTTCCTTTTAAAGAAAAGCCATACGGCCTTAGCCGTATGGCCTTGCTTAGGTCCACTCACTTCGCAAAGTCGATTGCCCGGCTCTCTCTTACGAGGTTGACCTTAATCTGGCCGGGATATTCGAGCTCGTCTTCAATTTTCTTGACAATCTCCCGGGCTAAAATCGGCATGTCGTCGTCCGAAATCTGTTCGGGCTGCACCATGATGCGAATTTCGCGCCCGGCCTGAATGGCGAAGGACCGCTCGACGCCGGAGAAGGAATTCGAAATCTCCTCAAGTTTCTGAAGCCGCTTTATGTAGGCTTCCAGATTCTCGCGGCGGGCGCCCGGACGGGCTGCCGAAACCGCATCGGCCGCCTGCACGAGACAGGCGATGATGCTGGTCGGCTCCACATCCCCGTGGTGCGACTCAATCGCGTTGATGACGATGGGGCTCTCCTTGTACTTTCTCGCCACATCGGCGCCGATTTGCACATGCGAGCCCTCGATTTCATGGTCAAGCGCCTTGCCAAGGTCGTGCAGAAGCCCCGCCCGCTTGGCCATGGCGACGTCTATGCCGAGTTCCGCGGCCATGATGCCGGCGATGTTGGCGACTTCAATCGAGTGCAGCAGCACGTTTTGCCCATAGGAGGTGCGGTAGCGCATTTTGCCAAGGAGCCGCACAAGCTCGGGGTGCAGGCCGTATACGCCGGTCTCGAATGTGGCGCGCTCGCCCTCCTGCTTGATGGTGGCCTCCACGTCGCGGCGGGCGCGCTCGACGGTCTCTTCGATTTTGGCGGGGTGAATGCGCCCGTCGTTGACGAGGCGCTCAAGCGCGATGCGCGCGATCTCGCGGCGCACCGGGTCGAAGCTCGAGATCGTGATGGCCTCCGGTGTGTCGTCAATGATGAGGTCGACGCCGGTGATGGTCTCAATCGTGCGGATGTTGCGGCCTTCGCGGCCGATGATGCGGCCCTTCATCTCATCCGAGGGCAGCGCCACGACCGACACCGTGGCCTCGGCCACATAGTCGGCCGCGTACTTCTGAATGGCGAGCGTGACGATCTCCCGCGCCTTTTGTTCGCTCTCCTCCTTGAAGCGCTGCTCGACTTCCTTGATGCGCAGGGCCGCGTCGTGCTTGATTTCGTTTTCAAGGTTGGTGAGCAGGTAATCCTTGGCCTGCTCGGTCGTGAAACCGCTGATCTCCTCAAGTTTCGCCGTCTGGCCCTCCTTGACCTGCTCAATGTCGAGCTTCAGTTTCTCGACATGCGCCATTTTTCCGGAGAGCTGCTCCTCTTTGGCCTCGAGCGACTCGGTTTTGCGGTCTAAGGACTCCTCTTTTTGCTGAATTCTTCGTTCCTGTTTTGTAACTTCGGCCCGACGCTCCCGCAGCTCCTTTTCGGCGTCGGCCCGAAGCCTTATGGCCTCTTCCTTGGCCTCAAGGGTCGTCTCCTTTTTCTTTGCCTCCGCCGAGCGGATGGCCTCGTTGATGATTCTCTTTGCCTCGGTTTCCGCCGAACCTATTTCGGACTCGGCGACCTTCTTTCTATACATAGTGCCGGTGAAGAAAAAAACGACCGCGCTCACAACGGCAGTGATTATATAGGGGATATAAGGCATTAAATCCTTGAGCATGTCAGACC
>DATMXT010000220.1:0-2340 GCA_035561375.1 Terriglobales bacterium
TGTCGGGAGCTGTGTCTTTTTTGTGGCGGCGGCGTGAAAAGATTTTGGCATAAGGCGCACGGGGCCATTCTTTTTTTTAAAATGGGACCGATATATAGGTATAACGGTACTGTATCACAATAGCAGTCGGCAAAAAAAGCAAGTTTTGCGAAAATACTGCCAAATTGCAAAGAAAGGAGATACGGATATGAATGTCCTCGACCAAACCGCCGAAATGGGGCAGGATGCGCCGGACGCAGTCACGCTTAGCACCCCGCCTCCGGTGGATGCCATCATACGCGTCACAACCGACAAGCATGAGCTTGAAGCATACCTGTATATCGAACCGCCGAATTACGGCGGCGCGGCTCCGACCTGTGAAGCCATGCAGGCCGCCCTGTCCGAATACGGAATATCGCACAACGTCGACCTTGAAAAACTGAAAGCGCTCGAGACGGCGCCGGTCTATCGCAGTGATATCCCGGTCGCCCAAGGCGTTGCCCCTGTGGACGGTGTCGACGGTACGGCGTCCTTCAAAATCCGGACCGAAAAGACCGCTTTAAAGCCAAAGGAGAGAGAAGACGGCTCAGTCGATTACTACGACCTCGGCATTGCCGAAAGCGTAACTCAAGGCCAGGTCCTCTGCGTCATCACCCGGCCTACAGAGGGCACACCCGGTATCTCGGTGAAGGGGAAGGCGCTGGCGCAAAGGAAAGGCCGGCCGGTGCCCTCCTATTTGGGCACCAACACGGAGCTGGGCGCAGACGGCTTGGCCATTTTGTCAAAAATCAACGGGGAAGTCTCCTTCACCGGCAACAGCATCAACGTGCAGGAGACATTTTACGTCAAAGGAAATGTGGACACCTCCACCGGAAATATCAAGGTCATCGGCAATCTGGTCGTCTCGGGCATGGTCATGCCGGGGCTCAAAATCGAATCCGGCGGAAATATCGACGTCAGGGGAACCGTCGAGGCCGCCACCATCAAAGCGGCCGGCAGCATCACGCTGCACAGCGGCGTCATCGGCAGCAACCTGTCCTGCGACGGCGACCTGAGATGCCAGTTTGTTGAAAACTGCACGCTCTTCGTCAAGGGCGATATCAAGGCCGAATATATGATCAACAGCGACACCAAGTGCGGAAAGAGCATCAAAGTGGTCGGCATGCGGGCCAAAATCATCGGCGGCAGTTATGTGGCTGGACAGGATATCGAGGCCCAGACCATCGGCTCCCCGGCGGGCGTTGTTACAAAGCTGGAGCTTGGCTCCGACTCCAGCGTCATTGAGCGGCAGCAGGAACTGCTGGCCCGGGCGGCGCAGCTCGAGACCTCCATAAAAAACCTCAGCCCGCTCATCACCATCCTGCGGCAGCTCGAGGCCGAGAACCGCCTGCCTCCGGAAAAAAGAGAGCTCCTTGACAACGTGGGTTACAGCTACGACACGAGCACAAGCTTGCTTGAAGAGGCGAAAAGAGAGCTGGTGGAAATCACTCAGCTCATTAAAATACGGGGCTACGGCCGCATACAGTGCTCCGGCACCATTCATCAGGGGACAAGAGTCGCAATCGGAGAGGCGAGCCTTTTCATCAAAGAGGATTTGCAGCGCGCCATGCTGTATTACAAGGACGGCGCCGTCTGCGCCGGCACCGCCCCATATTGAGCTCTTAAGGCGTTCCTTTGGCTTCTACTTAAAAAAGGCGCCCCTCTCCTTGACGGAGAGCGGTGCCTTTTGAAAGCGGGGGGAGGGGAATCCGCCCGCGAAGCCGGTACAGGATTAATATGAATGCCTATGCCCGCAAGGGCGGCAGCCCCCAGCCGACGGAAATTACCGGCACCCGCCGGGCTTGTCCTTGACTGCAATATGAACAGACCCCATGCAAGGATGTATAAAGCCGAAAGCGCTGTTCAGTACGTAACTTGTTTTGAATACTGCGTTTGTGTTTCAACCAAAGTTCCGCTTGAATTATAAACTTTAGCGGTAACTGCAACACGGTATGTGCCACTAATCACATAATAGCTGTTTTCCATCGTAACGCCGTCTTTGCCCTCGCCCCATTCGGTCCAGGACTTTACTGCGGACCAGGCGCTTCCGCTCTTCTTCTGCAGTGTGACTGTCAGTTCGACGCTGTTGTTATTAGAAGTTAAGATAACCGCCCCTGCACAGACGGCCTTCCCGGATGAATTAATTTCCAGTGCGGAAATTAAAGCCGAGATGTACGCATACTGAGGACTAACAGTGCCCTGTGATTCTTGCGGTGCGGGAAAATCGATTGCATACGCTGGTACGATTCCAGCAAAAAGCATGAGTATTGCGAGGAATAAGCTGGCAATTTTTTTCATAAAAAAACCTCCATTATTTAGTCT
>DATMXT010000221.1:0-3679 GCA_035561375.1 Terriglobales bacterium
GGCCGAGAAAATGTGTGTAAAATCCTTATTTTTAAACACCGTTTAAAAATAAGGCAATTAAATGCCGCCCGCGAGCGCGAATTCACTTCGCGCGGTTAGGGCACCGCTCTTTTGTCGAAAAACCCGCAGGTTTTTCGACACTCTGACAAAGGGCCGCAAGCACTCGCTTGCGGCCCTTTGATGTCTTTATCGGCAGGTCGGCAGGTCGGAGGGGAAGACGTAGTCGTGCAGCGTGAAATTTGTGATGGCGGGGCTTTCGGTGGCGCAGGCGCGCTTGAATTGGCCCGCGACGAACTTCTTGCGGAAGGTCGAAAGGAACCGGGCAATGTCCTCCCCGGTGAGCTCGGGAAAGGCGGCGGCGGCGTAGAGCAGGAGTTTTTCGTCCGAAAACCCGTATTTGACGGTGTGGAAAAGGAAGAAGTCGTGCAGCTCGTAGGGACCCAGGATGTTCTCGGTGCCCTGGGTCTCGGCGCCGCCCGGCAGCAGCTCGGGGCTGACCGGCGTGTCGAGTATATCCTTTAGGGCTTCGCGCAGCTCCTCCGAGAAGGAGAGGGCCGCAATGTTGCCGACAATGCCCCGAATCATGCCCTTTGTCAGGCAGGAGTTGACGCCGTAGCCCGCCAGATGATCGCCGCCAAATGTGCACCAGCCGAGCGAAATCTCAGAGAGGTCGCCGGTGCCGAGCATGAGGGCGCCTTCGGTGTTGGCCATGTCGAGCAGAATCTGGGTGCGCTCTCTGGCCTGCGCGTTCTCGTAGGTGGCGTTGTGGACGGCAGGGTCGTGGCCGATGTCCTCAAAGTGCTGCGTGACGCTCTTGGCGATGGGAACCTCCCGGAAGGTCGCCCCGAGCTCCCGGATTAAAGTGAGGGCGTTTTGATAAGTCCGGTCGGTCGTGCCGAATCCCGGCATCGTGACGGCGACGAGGTTTTCGCAGGGAAGTCCCAGCATCTCAATGGCGCCGGAGGCCACGAGCAGGGCCAAGGTGGAGTCAAGCCCGCCCGACACCCCGACAATGACTTTCTGAAGGCCGGTGCCGGTCAATCTGCCGCAGAGGGCGAGCTTTTGCAGTTCAAAGAGCTCGCTGTAAAGCTCAAGCTGACCCATGGAGGTCTCGGGCAGATAGGGAGTGCGGGAGACCGTGCGCTTCAGGTCGTGCCGGCTGCGGGCCGCCCCGGACAGTTCAATGATGACGTCGGCAGCTGCCTCACCGCACGTTGCGGAGCGCACAATGTCAAGGTCGACGTCATAGGCCGCAAGCTGCGGGTCAAGCCCGTTTTGGCGGGTGACGCCCGCTGTGCCGAAGGGCTCCGCCGCCGCCGTAAACCCGCGGTAGACGTGCCGGCCGGTCGACTCCCCGGCGCCGGCGCTGCAAAAGACGAGGGCGCTTTTGCACTTGTCGGCACGGTCCGCCAATAAGCTCTTATAGTCGGTTCCCGCCATTGCCGGATAGGCGGCGGGGCAGAGGACGACGTCGCAGCCCGCGGCGCGAAGCTGAATTTCAGTCAGCGGCGGGCGGGAGAGGTCGGGCGCCGGAAGGACCGAGAAAGCGGCGCCGTCAGAAAAACGGAAGACGACGCTTGCAGCCACGGGGGTGCCTCCCGGCGTCTCGGGCGCACCCTTGCACAGGCTCAGCGGCGAGGAGGCAGTGGCAGACGGCACATAGGCGAGGAGCCGGCCGGATTGCAGGACGGCGCAGGCCGCCGTGCGCACTCCGCCAAGCCGCGCAGGAAGGGAGACGACGACGGCGAAATCATAGGCTTCGCTCGCCTTGACGACGGCGTGCAGGGCCTTGTCCGCGTTTGTCAGGAGGTCGGCCTGTCCGAAAAGGCTGCCGCAGGTGGCGCCGGTCAGGCAAAGCTGTGGAAAGAGCACAATGTCCGGCCGCAGCCCCTCGGCTTGTCCCAACATTCGGATGATCTCCTCGGCGTTTTCGGCCGGACACCCCACCGTCACCCGCGGGACGGCTGCCACAACCCTCAAAATATTGTCTGCCATAACGTGAGCCTCCTTGATTGACGACACAATAATATGATATTATAACACGGTGAGAAAGGGGATACAACATGGCGATTGTCTCCATTGGCAAGAATTTTCACTATGACGAGGACGAGCTGTATGCCGCGGCAAAGGCGCACTTTGACGCGTTTGGCGGCATTGAACGATATGTACACCCCGGGAGCCGGGTCTTTATCAAAGTCAACATGCTGATGGGCCGAAAGCCGGAGACGGCGACGACAACCCACCCCGCCCTTGTCTATGCCGTGTCAAGGCTCGCAGTTGAGGCCGGTGGCAGCGTCGTCATCGGGGACAGCCCCGGCGGCCCCTACACAAGGGCGATACTCGAGCGGGGATACCGGCTATGCGGGTTTGACGAGGCCGCAAAGAAAAGCGGTGCGGCCTTGAACACCGATATCACGGCTAAGATGCAGTCCTATCCGCAGGGGGCCATCTGCAAAGGCTTTAACCTGATCGCGCCGTGGCATGAGGCCGACTGCTATATCTCGCTGTGCAAGTGCAAAACCCACGCCATGACGGGGTTTACCGGCGCCGTCAAGAATAACTTCGGCCTCATTCCGGGGCTTGAAAAGCCGGAATTTCACATGCGGTACCCCGATGTGGAGGCGTTTTGCACCATGCTGGTCGACCTCTGCCTATGCGCCGCGCCGGACTTCACGATTATGGACGCTGTCGCCTGCATGGAGGGGGACGGGCCGTCGGGCGGCAGCCCCCGGCAGGTAGGGCTTATCATCGCCTCGGAAAACCCCTTTGCGCTGGATGCCGTTGCTGTAAAAGCTGTTGGCTTTACACCGGACGAGGCGCTGACGGTGCGAAAATCCATGCAGATGGGCGTCTGTCCGTTGCAAATCGAGACGGTCGGGGATGAAGTGACCTTTCCGGTCGTAGAGAACTTCAAGCGCTCGAAGTCGCACGACGTCACCCCGACCAGGAGCCTGCCGGGCTTTATCCGGCGCCCCATCGACCGCATGGCGCAGCCGCGCCCTGTTGTCATGAAAGACAAGTGCGTCGGCTGCGGGGAGTGCGCCGTGGGCTGCCCTGCCAAGACCATTCAAATTATTGACGGAAAGGCGAACATCGACCGGACAAAGTGCATTCGCTGCTTTTGCTGTCAGGAGATGTGCAGGCTAAAAGCGATTAAAATCAAGAAACTACGGCTCTTTTCGCTGTGAGGGGGACCATGGACTACATCAAAGTGCGCACGCCGGCCAAGCTCAACCTTGCGCTCCGGGTGCTGGGCCTGCGGGGGGACGGATACCACGAGGTGGCCACCGTCATGCAGACCATATCCATTTACGACGACATTAAAATATCGCGGCGGGCGGGGACGGGCGTCACCCTTTCGTCGTCGCTGCCTTTTTTGCCGCTCGACGGGCGCAATCTCGCCGCGAGGGCGGCCGCGGCTTTTTTTGAGGCCGCGGAGTTTTCGGGCGGCGTGGAAATTGAACTCTTGAAGCGCATTCCGGTCGGGGCCGGCATGGCGGGCGGCAGCGCCAACGCGGCCGGCGTCCTGATGGGGCTAAACGAGCTCTTTGGCGTCGGGTTTGGCTTGGACGAACTGACCGAGATCGGCCGGCCGCTCGGCGCCGACGTCGCCTTTTGTCTTCGCCGGGGCACTTATCTCGCAACCGGAATCGGGGACGTGCTGAGACGTGTCGCCGAC
>DATMXT010000222.1:0-5776 GCA_035561375.1 Terriglobales bacterium
GAGGGGGTCTTCGGGGAGGGCTTCCCTTTCAAGGATTCGGCCGAAATTGCGGCGGCCGTGACCGAGCGGCTTGGCATACCCGCCCGCACGACGGTGCTGGGGCATGTGCAGCGGGGCGGCAATCCGACGGCCCGAGACCGCATCATCGCGGCCGAAATGGGATATTACGCGGCTGAGCTGCTCTCCCGCAAGGGCAGTCCCAAAGCGGTCTGCTACAGGGACGGCAAGGTCTGCGACCGGGACCTCGCGGCGGCTCTCGCCATGCCAAAGCCCTTTGACTTTGAGCAGTACCGCATGGCCATGGCGGTCAGCGGGTAAAAAGCGCAGTTTAAGAAAAGAGCGCATCTCCAAAATTCATTTGGGGGTGCGCTCTTTATTTTAAGCAGCTTTCTTTCGTCACTCTTCAGTCTTTCCAGTGGTGATAGGTGTTGTCGGGCGGGGTCCCTGCCACCAGCACCCGCGGCTTTGGCATGACGACGGTGGCGTTATCCGGCACGTCGTCGACGACGACGCAGTTTGCGCCGATGCGCACATTGTCGCCGATTTTCACATTGCCGATGACCTTGGCCCCCGCCCCGATGTAGACGTTGCGGCCGATGGTCGGCGCTCCGAACCGCCTGCTGCCCTCCGACGTGACCGAGCCCACCGTCACCTGGTGGAAAATGGTGCAGCCCTCGCCGATAGTGGCTCCAAGCGAAATGAAAATGCCGTTTAACTGGTGCGGCGTCTCAAACGGGGTGATGGCCGCCCGCACCGGAATGCTGGCGTTATAGCGGCGCTGAATGCGCTCAATGCGCATGCGAAGGAGCTTGCCGGACAGCCCCTGCGCCTTTTGGGCGCGGCGGTAGAGCGCCCAGTGCCGTTTTGTGTAGTCCGGCAAAAAAAGCTGCCGGATTGCCCGCAACATGTCCACATTGCCTCCTTGACGTTGTGCCGCTCCGGACGGGCGCAGCGCCCGCCGGAGCCGAATTGATTTCGTTTGTCTTTGCGGCAGAATTTGCCGCTATTCGGCCGCCATCCGGTATCCGACCCCGATGTCGGTCAGGATATAGCGGGGCTCGGCCGGATTTTGCTCGATTTTGCGGCGGATGTTGGCCATGTTGACCCGTAAAATCTTGTTGTCCTGCGGAATGTAGTCCCCCCATACGCTGCGCATGATAAAATCATAGGTATAGGGCAGCCCCGGCGACTTGGCCAGAAGCTCCACAATCCGGTATTCGTTTTGCGTGAGGTGCACCTCATTGCCGTCGACCGTCACCACGCGGCGGGCAAAGTCCACGACAAGCCCGTCAAGGGAGTAGCTCATGGCGGCGACGTCCTTGCGGCGCAAGGCGCTGCGCACCCGGGCTAAAAGCTCCTGCGTGCCAAACGGCTTTGTCACATAGTCGGTCGCGCCCATGTCGAGCGCCGCCACCTTGTCGTTTTCCCGCTCTCTGGCCGACACGATGATGACGGGGCCGCCGTACCAGTTTTTGAGCTGGGTCAGCACCGCCATTCCGTCCATATCCGGAAGGCCGAGGTCGAGCAGGATGACGTCGGGCGGGTTGGCTGCCGCCGAGTGCAGCGCCTTTGCCCCGTCGGGGGCAATTTTCGTCTCAAAGCCCTCCGCCGCCAGCAGCGTCGCAAGAAAGCGGGCGATGATCTCGTCGTCTTCGACGATCAGAATATTCTCCTTCATACCTCTTCCTCCTCAGCCGGAAGCGTGAACCTGAAAATCGCGCCCCCGCCCTCTGCGTTTTGACAGGTAATTTCGCCACCGTGCGCCCGGACGATGGCCCGGCAGAGCGACAGCCCGATTCCGAGCCCCCGCGAGCTGTCGGGCGGGCGCTGTCTGCCCCGCATGAAAATGGTGCTCTGCTGGTCGGCCGGGATTCCCCGCCCCCTGTCGGCCACTGAAATGGCCGCCATTCCGCCAAGAGGCGGCTCAATTTCGACCGTGATGGGCGGGGCCGCGTATTTGTAGGCGTTTTCAATGAGGTTGATGAGCACCCGCTCAATGAGCGCCGCATCGGCCCACACAATGACAAGGCTGTCCGGCGCCTTGATGACGATATCGCTGCCCGAGAGCCTTGAGCGGCACCGCGCCACCGCCTGATAGACGATCTCCTCCACCGGCTGCGCCTCGGTAAACAGCGCCGCTTTGCCCTCCATCCGGGTCGCCGACAGCACGTTTTCCGCCATGTTTAAAAGCCACTCGGCGTCGTCCTTGATGTCGGTCACGAGCGACCGGCGGTCGGCGTCGGCCAGCTTATCCCAGCTTTGAAGCAGCATGGAGGACGAGCCGATGACCGACGTCAGGGGCGTTCTCAGGTCGTGGGAGACCGAGCGCAAGAGGTCGGCGCGGGTCTTTTCAACCTCCGCGATTCTTGCCAGCGCCGCCTGCTCCTTGCCGCGGGTGGCCAGCATGCTGGTCAGGGCCGACACTAAAAACATGGAGATGAAAGTGACCGGATAGCCCGCCAGCAGAAAGTTAAAGGCCATGTACGGATAGGTGACAAAATAGTTGGAGCCGATGACGCCGCCGGCCGAGGCCACAAGCCCCCAGCCGTACCCTTCGGTCTGCATGGCGATGAGGTAGACGGCCAATATGAAAATGAGGTTGACCTCTCTGACATTGCCGACCCACTTTAAGAGCAAGGCGATCCCCGTGGCGGCCGCCAGGGTGACGAGCGTAAAAAGCCCGTCGCGCACATTGCGTCCCACCCCTTGTCACCCCCTCTTTTCATAGAGTATACCGCGAAGTTGGCCAAAATGCAATTGAAAAGGTCATGTCCGCATAGTATAATCGGGTTAAGGCGGGGGGAACCCTCCCCGCACCGCCTGTCGGCGAGCAATATTCGAGGGATTTTCGTCACGGCGGACGCCGCTTTGCTGACGCAAAGCAAGGACAACAAGGCGAAAAGCACCGAATAGGGCCGCCGACAGGTGCAAGGCAGTTTTGGCGGAGCGGATTTTCGTTCAGGCCAGTATTGCCGTACAGCGAATACTTGCTGTATTCGCAAGCGGTTTGCGTAAAGCCCGGGCGGAAATCCGCCCGCCAAAACCGGTGTGTGGAGGGCTCCCTCCGCCTTAAGTTATCCATTTTGAAGAGGAGGCGCGCCTTACTATGTATGAATCCATACTGGCTGCAGTGAGCGGCGCCAAAAAAACGGTCATGGAGACCGCCCAGTACCTGTGGGACCACCCCGAGACCGGCTACCGGGAGGCCGAGAGCAGCCGACATGTCGCCGACAAGCTGCGGGAGCTCGGCCTTGAGGTCAAGGAGTTTGACATTCCGGGCTGCGTCGCCGTCTACGACACCGGACGGCCGGGGCCAAACCTCTGCATCATGGGGGAACTCGACTCCCTCATCATTTTCGACCACCCGGACTGCAACGAGAAGGGCTATGTCCACGCCTGCGCCCACCACATGCAGACGGCCGCCATGCTGGGCGCGGCCTGGGGGCTTCTGAAGTCGGACGCGAAGGACAAGCTCTGCGGCAAGCTGACTTTTGCGGCCGTGCCGGCCGAGGAGTGCATTGAGCTCGCTTTCAGAGAGGAGCTTCGCAGGGCCGGCAAAATCCGCTACTATGGCGGCAAGCCCGAGTTTTTGGCCCGCGGCGTCTTTGACGGGGTCGACATTGCGATGATGTGCCACGGCGCCACCCACCGGGAGGACGAGGCCGTCTGGATGTGCGGCACCAGCAACGGCATGGTGGGCAAAATCATCCACTACACAGGCGTCGCCTGCCATGCGGCAAGCCCGCACAAGGGCGTCAACGCCCTGTATGCCGCGACGCTGGGGCTCTCGGCCGTCAACGCCGTCCGGGAGAAGTTTGAGGAGAAGGACTACATCCGGGTCCACCCCATCATGACCCGCGGCGGCGACGTCGTCAACGCCATTCCCGACCATGCGCAGCTCGAGACCTATGTCCGCTCGGCCAGCGTAAAGGGTATGGTGGCGGCGGCCAAGGCCGTCGACCGGGCCTTTGTCGGCGGCGCCGTCTCCATGGGCTGCGAGTGCCGGATCTCGACCAAGGCCGGCTATATGCCGACCACCGTCTCCGAAGAGCTCACGGCGCTTTGCATGGAGGTCATTCCGGCCGTCACCGGCAAAAAGACCTCCCTCGACCCCCACGAGACCGGCTCGACCGACATGGGCGACATCTCGACTGTCATGCCGACCATGCAGTTCAACGTCGGCGGCTCGGCAGGCGCCTACCACAGCAAGGATTTACAGGTGCCGGAGCGCAACCGCGAGGCCATGTACTTAAACGGCGGCAGGGTCATGGCGGCCGTCGCCTTCGAGCTCCTGAAAGACGACGGCAAAAAGGCGGCGGAAATCGTCTCGGCCTACAAGCCGGAGTTTGCAACTCCGGCCGAGTACATGCAGCTTGCCGACTCCTTTTTCTCCGACAAGACCTACAAGCTCGACATCGACTAAACTTATTTTTGGGAGGCCGACATGTACGAAAAAATCCTGGCCGCCATTGAGGCGGGCAAGTCCCCCGTCCTCGAGACGGCCGACTTCCTCTGGAAGCACCCCGAGACCGGCTACCGCGAATACGAGGGCAGCCGCTTTGTCGCAAATAAGCTGCGGGAGCTCGGGCTCACTGTCAAGGAGTTTGACATTCCGGGCTGCGTCGCAGTCTTTGACACCGGCAAACCGGGGCCAAACATCTGCATCATGGGCGAGCTCGACTCCCTCATCGTCTTCGACCACCCCGACTGCAACGAGAAGGGCTATGTCCACGCCTGCGCCCACCACATGCAGACGGCCGCCATGCTGGGGGCCGCCTACGGGCTGCTGAAGTCGGAGGCCAAAGACGAGCTCTGCGGCAAGCTGACATTTGTGGCGGTGCCGGCCGAGGAGTTCATTGAGCTTGCCTACAGAGAGGAGCTTCGCAAGGCCGGCAAAATCCGCTACTACGGCGGCAAGCCCGAGTTCATCGCGCGCGGCGTCTTCGACGACGTCGACATCTCGCTCCTCTGCCACGGCGCCACCCGCAAGGAGGACGAGGACGTCTGGCTCTACAGCACCAGCAACGGCCTTGTCGGCAAAATCATCCACTACACCGGCCTGGCCTGCCACGCGGCAAGCCCGCACAAGGGCGTCAACGCCCTCTATGCCGCGACGCAGGGGCTGTCGGCCGTCAACGCCATCCGCGAGAAGTTCGAGGAGAAGGACCACATCCGGGTCCACCCCATCATGACCCGCGGCGGCGATGTCGTCAACGCCATTCCCGACCACGCCGAGCTCGAGACCTATGTGCGGGCCTCGAATGTCGAGGCGATGAAGGCGGCCGCAAAGGCCGTCGACCGCGCCTTTGTCGGCGGCGCCGTCTCCATGGGCTGCGAGTGCCGCATCTCCTCCAAGGCCGGCTACATGCCGACCATGGTCTCGAGGGAGCTGACCGAGCTGTGCCAGGAGGTCGTTCCGGCCGTCACCGGCAAAAAGACCAGCATCTCCCCCCACGGCAACGGCTCGACCGACATGGGCGACGTCTCGACCCTCATGCCGGCCATGCAGTTCAACGTCGGCGGCTCGGTCGGCGACTACCACGGCAAGTCCATTTGCATTCCGGAGGATTCCCGCGAGGCCATGTACTTAAATGGCGGCAGGGTCATGGCGGCAGTCGCCTTCGAGCTGCTGCGAGACGGCGGCAAAAAGGCTAATAAGGTCACCTCTGCCTACAAGCCGGAGTTTGCCTCTCCCGCCGAGTATCTGGCGACAGCCGATTCCTTTTACGCCGACAAGACTTATAAAATTGACATTGAGTGAGCAGACAAAAAAAGG
>DATMXT010000223.1:0-2740 GCA_035561375.1 Terriglobales bacterium
GGCCGAGAAAATCAGGCTGTCAAAAAGTTTTTTTGACAGCCTGAGCGGCAGACCCAAAGGTCTGCCGCTTTTTGGAGGAGTTGGAGGTAACGGGTATGAACATCGCGTTTTTGCTGTTTGAAGACTTTGAAACCCTTGACCTGATGGGCCCCTGTGAAGTTTTCGGCTTTGTCGATGGAGCTCACTTGCGCTATTTTTCGGTGGCCGGCGGCCCCGTCAAGGCAAAACAGGGGTATGACGTCCTGACCGAGCCGCTCTCCGCCATGGAAAAGGACTCGGTCTTGGTGGTGCCGGGCGGCATGGGGACGAGGGCGCTTGTCGGGGATGAGGACTTTCTTGCGGCGCTTAAAAACGCTGCGGAAGGCGCCTCCTATGTGCTGACCGTCTGCACCGGGTCGGCCATCCTTGCCAGAACCTGCCTGCTCGACTCTCTTGCGGCCACCTCCAACAAGCGCGCCTTCGCGTGGGTTGCGGCGCAGGGCCCTGCCGTGCGCTGGCAGCCCTCGGCCCGGTGGGTCGCGGACGGCCGGTTTTACACGGCCTCGGGCGTGTCGGCCGGAACCGACATGGCGCTCGGGTTTGTGGCCGACCGCATCGGCCAAAAAGAGGCCGAGCGGATCGCCAAAGTCATGGAGTACATCTGGAACGACGATCAAAATAACGACCCGTTTGCCTTCAAAGGAGAACTATGAGGAGAAAAGCAAACTTCGCGGCGGCAGCCGCCGCCCTTGCCCTTGCGCTTTCCGGCTGCGACGCCTCGGCCCCCAGCGTAGACCCGGGCGCCATCTATTATCAAAACGGTGCCCCCGCAGTCGCGTCCCCCGACTTTTTGGAGGACATCAAAGAGGTTAAAAAGTCGCCTGACGGCAGCTCCGAAACCTTTACAGACTATCCGAAGGGCTACCGGCTGACCTTCCCGGCCGACATGACCTATGACCTCACGCTTGCCGAGTACGTCGTCGTCGCAAAGACAGAGGACTTTGCCTGCACCGTCTCGGTTGAGCGCTCCCCCTATGTCGACGTGGACGGGTATCTCGACTTCTACCAGAACCGGTTTTATATGAGCGAGCACTTCAGGGAGCAAAATAAACTCGAACTTTTAGAGGATACGACCATCGAGACCGCCGGGCTCAAAACCCGGCTCATCACGGTCTCGCGGGAGCACTTCGGCGTCTACACCTACGCCTACCAGTACACCGGCGGCCAAAACTATATGCGGTATCTGTTCCAGACAGACAGTTTTGACGAGGACTATGCCGCCGCCTGCCACGCGGTGCTCGACTCCTACGAGGCCGTTAAAAAGTACGGCGCGCCGGTCTCGACCTTAAAGGGGTGGCCGGCCGCAAACCCGAACTGGAGCCCCGAGACCGCCGCCCTCTATAAGAAATACCAGACCAAGACCGACATCGACTGGGGCATTTTCGCGGCCGACGTCTATGACACCGGCCTGAGTAAGACCATTCCGGCCATGGAGGAGAAGCTCGGCATCCCCTTTGAGGTCGTGCTGATGTACCAGCAGCTCGGCATCGACGTACCGGTCGCAGCCCTTCGCAAGGCCCATGACGACGGCAAAATCATTGAGCTCACCATTCAGGTCTCGGCCCAAAACAACGAGGATGTCTACGGCTACACGCCGGTCTTTGATTTAATCGGAGGGAGCATGGACGAGGACATCCGCCGGCTTGCCGCCCAGATCAAGGACTTCGGGCTGCCCATCCTCTTTCGGCTCAACAACGAGATGAACTCCGACTGGACAAGCTACTGCGGCATCGTCACTTTCTCCGACCCCGAAATTTACAAGGCGGTCTGGCGGCATGTCTATGACATTTTCGAGGAGGAAGGGGTCGACAACTGCATCTGGGTCTTCAACCCCAACGACAACGACTATCCGCCCTCGAACTGGAACAACTTCACGCGGTACTACCCCGGCGACGGCTATGTCCACATGATCGGGGTCACGGGCTACAACACCGGCACCTATTACCGGCATGTCACGGGCGAGACCTGGCGGGAGTTCGACGAGATTTACGGCGAGATTGAGCGCAAGTACAGTCAGTATTTCAACTGGTTCCCCTGGATGATCACGGAGTTTGGCTCCTCCTCCATCGGCGGGGACAAAGTGGGCTGGATTAACCGCATGTTCGAAAACATCGGCAAGTACGAGAACATCAAGGTGGCGGTCTGGTTCTCCTATGCCGACTTCGACTTGAGGGAGGGCAAAAACGGCGCCGTCGCCCGGCCCTATTGGCTTGACGAGACCCCCGAGACCCTCGCCGCCTTCGCAAGGGGGAGGGCAAAGCTGAGAGAGCAGGGCGGAAGCTCCACCTCCCTCTACCCGCAGGGGCCTTTTGAGGAACCCGAGTCGGCCTGGCGGGGCGTCGTGATCGGTCACTTTAAAAAAGAGGATGTCACCTGGCTACTCGGCAAGCCGGACAAGGCGCAGGGCAGAGCCCTGACTTACGGGGACACCGTCTACACGACAGGCGCAGACGGGTATGTCGAGAAAATCGAAATCACGGGCGGGGTCAACACGACCGACCTGCGCGGGGTCAGCGTCGGCGATACGGCGTCCGACCTTGCGGCCAGATTCCCGCAGATTGGCAGTGCCGGGGGGGACGAGATTGCAATCACCGCCACGGAGGGCTCGCCGACCGTGACCTTTAAGCTTAAAGACGGGGTTGTCGACAGTATTGTGATTGAGAAATAAAGTAAAGGGGGCTCCGGTTTGCACCGGAGCCCC
>DATMXT010000224.1:0-3534 GCA_035561375.1 Terriglobales bacterium
AGGGCACCGCTCACCTGGCGGAAAACCCGCAGGTTTTTCGACATTCTGAGGCCATGCCCGCATACGCGGGCATGGCCCTTTTGCCGTCCATATCACTTTTTCCGGAGTGTCACCTGACACGCCGCCGCCCTTCCTCCCACCAGCCAAAGGCCGCCGCCGCCGTGCCCCGCGGCTGCTCCAGCGTGCTAAGCTGTAGGATGGCGGCGCAGTCCGGCGGAATGACAATCTTGCCGTCATCGTCGCTGACAGCGGTCGAGAAGGGGCCGACAATTCGGGGGTAAATGCTGGTGCCCTCCGAAATGGCGCTTTTTTTGTTCGTGGCGTATACGACTTTTGCCAAAGGGCTGGGGTGGGGCAGGATTGTCCGGTTGGTCACGGCGACGTCGCGCGATTCATACCCAAACCGGGGGGCCGCCGCCAGCCATACCATCGCCTGAACCGGGAAGTCGTTGTAATTCGATACGGTGAAAGTGCTCAAGTACACATTCACATTCGAGTCGGCCGGGTTGACGAGCGCCGCCCATGCCTGCAAATTGACGTCGAGCGTGACAAGCGGCGTGTGGCCGATGAAGTACCTGCCCGAAAAGGCCTGGTGGATATGGTAGGGGAGATTGATAACGTTGGAGGCTCTGTCCATGCAATCAGCTCCGTAATTTTGGTTTACGCTGTATTTTATGCGTGGGTTCATCCGAAAGTGTCATGGACAATGGGCCAGTTCATGCTCCGACTCGCAAAAAAGTTCACGCCGCGCCCAGTTGAAAAAATCGGGAATAAATGGCATAATACATATCATAGGGCGAAACGCGAATGCAGCGACTTTCGTTTGCGGATTTTCGTATTTTGAGTTGACTTTTATAGACTCGGTTTTGAGGAAAAGGAGCGGGGCGTTATGGCAATTGAGCAGTCAATCTGGACGCTGGACGGAAAAAAGCTGAGTACAGCTTCACTGGACACCGAAAAAGAGCTCGAAGACATTCTGTGTGGCAATATCGCGATGCTCAACCGGGACTGGCTTATCATCGGCAGGCAGGTGGCGGTTGAGGGCGGATACATCGACATCCTGTGCGTTGACCGCGGGGGCTCGCTCATTGTCGTGGAACTGAAAAGGGAGCTGACCCCCCGCGAAGTCACCGCACAGGCGATTGACTATGCCTCCTGTGTCGCAAAATGGCACATTGAAGACATCGCACAGGCATATCTGAAATCATCCGGCAATTCAGGCACCATCAACGATGCCTACAAAAACAAATTTGGCCTGCCGCTTGACGAAGATACGATAAACAGCACCGGTGTCAGCGCCGTCATTGTTGCGGCTAAGATGGATAAGAGCACTGAGCGAATCATTACTTATCTCAATGAAACCTACGGCGTTCCGCTCAATATTTTGTTTTTCTCTGTTTTCAGCCATAATGACGAGAAATTGCTCAGCCGCGTTTGGTTGATTGATGAAACCGAGCCGGCCCCGAATAAAACGGCATCCGCCGAATGGAACGGCGAGTACTATATTTCTTACGGAGTCGATCAAAACCGCAGCTGGAAGGATGCGGTGCGGTACGGGTTTATTTCGGCCGGGGGAGGGCCGTGGTATACCAAGACCCTGTCCATCTTAAGCCCGGGGGACAGGATTTGGGTAAATATCCCCCACGTCGGGTATGTTGGCGTAGGCGAAGTGCAAGAGCGCGCAACAAAAGCCGGCGAGTCCAAATTTATTGTTGACGGTCAGGAGAAGCGTTTCTATGACCTCGAGCTCGAGGGCGCGTATTACAGAGCAGAAAACGATGAAAATGCCGAATACCTTGTGAAGGTCAAATGGCTGAAAACGGTTGATGTCAAAAAGGCTGTCAAAGAGGCCGGATTCTTCGGCAATCAGAACACTGCATGCAGGCCCGCGAACGATAAATGGATTTTTACGATTGACAGACTGAAAAACGCCTGGGGAATCAACCGGTGAATCTCTGCAGTAATATTGCGTTTGCACTGCGCCTCCGGATGCCCCCGTGTTTTGGAGAAAAAGCCTGTAGTCTTATGACTACAGGCTTTTTACCGATTGTACGGTTTTGTCAGCAGCCCTTGCCGCTGATGGGGACGTCGCCCTCAGGGGGGACGATGCACAGGACGGCGCACTGCTCGGTATCCGACTTGTTCCAAAAGCGGTGCTCGGCGCCGCCGGGGATAAACTCCCAGTCGCCGGCCTTCATGTCGAAGGTCTCGCCATCAATGACGTTGCCGCATTCCCCTTCAATGCAGACCACCCAGTGGGGCCAGGGGTGATGGTGGGTGTCGTCCTCGCCGCCGCGGGGCTCCAAAATCCAGCAGCGCATCACATAGTCCGGCCAGAAACGGTCGGGGCCAAACACCACTTTCTTGGTTGCGCCCGGGAAAAAAGCGCCGGGGGCGTCGGGCAGGTCTCGGATGGTACCGTGCAAAGGCTTGTCGGGCATGATCTGCGCCTCCTGTCATGTTTTTTTGTTGGGCGCCGTGGGCCTGCGCCCCTTCTCATTTTGAGTATACGCGCAAAGCCCATTGACAAGCAATTCCGCTTTGGGTAGAATTAATTACATATAGGAATCAATCAAAACGCTGCGGGAAGGGGCGACCTCGCGTGGAGACCAAATACCTCTATGAGTTTGTCTGTCTGGCGGAGAGCGGCAACTACTGGCAGACCTCCGCCAATCTGTTCATCTCCCAGTCCTCGCTGTCCAAGCACATCATGGCGCTTGAACGGGAGCTCGGCGTCTCTCTCTTTGACCGCACGACGCGGCGGGTGCGCCTGAGCCCGGACGGGGAGCTGCTGCTGCCCTATGCCCAAAAAATCACGCGGCTGCTCTGCGAGTACGACGTCGCCCGCGAAAGCCGGAAAAAAGAGGGGGCCGGCGCCATCTCCATCGCCTCGACGCCGCAGATGGCGCACTACGCGGTCATCACCGGGGCCCTTGCGCAGTATAAGCGCGAAAACCCCGGCTGCTCGCTGACCGTCATCGTCGAGCCGCACAACAACCTCAAGAAGCTGCTGCTGCGGCACAGCGTCGACTTCATCTGGACCGGCGAGCCGGAGGACGAGGCCGGGGACCTCGGGTTTGTCCGCATTCCGTTTCTGACAGAGCCCCTCGTCGTCGTCTTTTCAAAAGGACATCCGCTCTCGGAGCTCGACGCCATTTCGGCCGTGGAGCTGCAAAATCAGGAGATCATCATTCAGGACAACAGCTCGGTCGAGCAGCGTATTTTTTTAAAGCACTGCCGGGAACACGGTTTTGAGCCCCGGATGACCTCCCTTCCGGGCGGCAGTGTGCTGGAGTTTGTCAAGCGGGGGCTTGGCGCCGCCGTCATGCTCCGGTCGGTCGCCCTGAACATGAGCTGTCCCGACGTGGCGCCGGTCAATTTGGAGGAGAGCCCCGTCGTCCACGTCAGCTTGCTCTATTTGAAAGACTGTGAGCTGACCCATGCGGCCGCGGACTTTCTGGCCTTTTTGGAAACTGCGCGCCCGTAACTTTATAAAAGCGGCCCGAAGGAAAATCCTTCGGGCCGGTACAGGCT
>DATMXT010000225.1:0-3195 GCA_035561375.1 Terriglobales bacterium
GTATTTGGACAATTTCAGGCATAAAAATAGCGGGTTACAATTCCTGTAATCCCGCTATTTTCATTGGTGCGGCTGAAGGGACTTGAACCCCCACGGCCTTGCGACCATTAGAACCTGAATCTAACGCGTCTGCCAGTTCCGCCACAGCCGCATATCTAATGCAGAATGCTTTACCAGTATAGTGGTTTCCCGCAAAAAAGTCAAGAGTTATTCTCATCTTTCTGAGGCGTGTCCGGCTCGAACCGCATGGCCGGCCTTGAGCCCGAAGACATGCTGGCGTCCCGCAAATAGGCTTGAATGCTTTTGATTGACGCGAGCTTTTTGACGACGGCCTGAAAGACTGCGCCGATGAGAAATCCCGTCACAATGGAGGCGATGAGGAGCAGCGGGAGATAGCCGAAGACATTGACGGTCCCCATGACCACCATGGCCGCGCAAATCTGCCCGAAATTGTGAAAGGCCGCGCCGATGATGGAGACGCCCCCGATGGACAGATATTTCGGATAGAATTTTAAGGCAAGGCGCATGGCGGCAAACGCCATGAGGCCGCCGGTCAGCGAAAAAGCGAGGGCCGTGATGCTGCCCATGAAGACCGAGGCCAAAAAAGTCCGCAAAAAGATGATGATGAGGGCCGACGGAATGTCGAGATAAAAGAGCGCGAAGAGCGTCACGATGTTCGGGAGGCCGAGCTTGATGCCGGGCAGCGGGACGACGGCCTCCAGCGGAAACCACCTCTCGACAATGGAGAGGATTAAGGCGAAGGAGGTGAGAATTCCAAGCAGCGTGATGCGTTTTGTGGCGCGCCTCTCAGTTTGCAATGTTGTCCACCTCGCCATCCGTTAGGTTTTCACCGGTCGGCGTGTCCGCAATCACGATCATGACCTTGTTGGGAAGGCAGATGATCGGAATGTACCTGTTGTTCGTGTAGCCGGTATGTACACAGATCTGGTCCGGGCAGTCAATGTGCTTCATGCAAATCTGGTGGTCCTTGATTTCAACGGTGTAGGTGACGCCGGCGTCGGTGTAGGTGATGACCTCGTCCTTGGCCGCGCCGATGTCAAGCGTGTGGTAGACCCGCTGATTGACCGAAATGAGGGCATAGGGGCCCTTCTCCCCCATAGCCTGTCCGAAATAGACATAGCCAAAAAGCGCCGCCGCAATCAGGACTAAGGCGACAACTAAAACCCTGTCGCCCTTTTTCATGCCGGCCGTTTTCTTCTCGCCCAAAAGGGCGTCCTCTTTCTTACTCATACGTATACCCCGCATTTGCTCCGGTAAAGGTGAATTTATCTTTTAGCCCCTGCGTCACAAAGACTTTGGCGTCCTGTGTGACGAAAATGGCTTCAAAATCTTTGTTTTTCTCATAGAACTGGAGGGCTTTCTCGGTGCCCATCACGAAAAGGGCCGTGGAGAGCGCGTCGGCGTAGGCTCCGCTATCGCAGACAATGGAGACCTCTTTGATGTCGCTGCGGGAGGGGACGCCCGTCGCCGGGTCGATGATGTGGTGGTAGACCACCCCGTCGTATTCGAAAAAGCGCTCGTAGTCGCCTGACGAGACGACAAACATGTCGGTGAGCTCAACATATCCGAGGAAGTCGCTGGGCTGCCCTGAAGGGTCCCTGACGCCGATGACAAAGGGTTTGTCCTCCGGCTTTGTCCCCACGACCCCGACGTTGCCGCCGAGGCTGAAGAGCGCCCCCGTGACGTTGTCATGCGAGCGCAGCAGGGCGTCCAGCCGGTCGGAGACATAGCCCTTGCCGATGGCCCCGAGGTCAATGCGGCAGCCGTTTAGCGTGACGGTGTCCCCGTCAACTGTGATACGGCGATAGTCAATCATGTCCATCAGGGCGTCAATCTCGGCCTGCCCGGGCGGCACCGTGCGCCCGCCGCCGACGTTCCACAGGGCGACAAGCGGCTCGACCGTGATGTCGAAAGCGCCGCCGGTGCGCTGCGAATACTGGCAGGCCGTCGCGAGGAGCTCCGCCGTCTCGGGAGTTACTGTCGTCGGCTGCCCGTCCGAGGCGTTGAGCCGATAGATGTCGCTCGTCTCAATCGTCTTGGAGATCTCGTCTTCCACCTGCCGGACAAGCGCTTCGCACTCGTCCAAGACGGACTCGGTCCCCTCTCCGTAGACTTTGAAGGTCATGACCGTGTCCATGGCAAAGATAGTCTTCTCGTAGACCGCACCCTCGGCCGGCTGCTGCGGCTCTTCCGTTTTTACGCAGGCAGTCATCGATATCAGAAGAAAAAAGGCCGACAACACGGCAAGCGTTCGTTTCATAATCACCCATCCTCAACTATGAAACTATACCATGTTGTCGGCACCTGTGTCAATTGTTACAGCAATTTGTTAAAAAAGCAACTTTTGTTCCCGGTATGACAGGCGGGCCCGGTTTGGTCCACGACGACGAGCAGCGTGTCGTCGTCGCAGTCGCCGTAAATTTCGCAAACCCGCTGGATGTGGCCGGAGGTCTCCCCTTTATTCCAGAGCTTTTGCCGGCTGCGGCTGTAAAACCAGGTCGTGCCGGTCTCGAGGGTGCGCCTCAGCGACTCCTCGTTCATATAGGCCAGCATGAGCACCTGCCCCGTCTCCCGCTCCTGAACAATGGCCGGAATGAGGTCCGACTTGACAAAGAAGCGGGAGAGCTCGCCCGTCACAGCCTGACCGGGATACCCCGGTCGCGCAGATAGGTTTTGACGTCTTTTATCGTGAGTTCGCCGTAGTGGAAGACCGAGGCGGCGAGGGCGGCGTCGACCGTCGTCTTCTCAAAAACCTCGGCAAAGTCCTCTAACTTTCCGCAGCCGCCCGAGGCGATGACCGGAATGGTGACGGCGGCAGCCACTTCGGCCGTGATGCCGAGGTCGTAGCCGTCCTTCGTGCCGTCCCCTTCCATGGAGGTCAGCAAAATCTCGCCGGCTCCGAGGCTCTGCGCCTCTTTTGCCCAGGCCATGGGGCACATTCCGGTGTCAATGCGCCCGCCCGAGATACAGACGTGGTAGTCCCCTGTCGGCTGCCGCTTGACGTCAATGGCGACGACGACGGCCTGCGCGCCGAAAATGCGTGCGGCCTCAGTGATGAGCGATTTGTTGCGGACTGCCGAGGAGTTGATGGAGACCTTGTCGGCCCCGGCCCGCAGGATGCTGCGGAAGTCGTCGACCGTGCGCACGCCGCCGCCCACCGTCATGGGCATGAAG
>DATMXT010000226.1:0-5100 GCA_035561375.1 Terriglobales bacterium
CTATCATACGAAATATAACCGCAAAAAAATAGCCGGGCCAATCGGCCCGGCTATTTATACGATGCTAAAAATACGGTCACACTTCCCTGCGCGCCCCCCGCTGGGAATAGAGCTCGGAGCCGAGCACCGCCGCCAGCACAACGGCGCAGCCCAGCATTTGAAGGGGAGTCAGCACCTCGTTGTGCCCCCACCGGTCGCGAATGACATAGGCCCCGACGGCGCCGAAAATCGGCTCCGTGGCGAGGATGATGGCGGAGCGCGCCGGGGGCAGCTGCTTGACCGGCCCGTTGAAGGCCAGAAAACCGAATCCGGCCACGCCGACGCCGACGTAGACGGTCGACAGCACGACGAGCGGCGTGTCGAAGGAGAGGCCCTGCCCCGGCTGGGTCAGCTGCCAGACCACGATGTAAACGACGGCGGTGAAGAACATCTGCACCATCGTGAAAGCCTCGACGTCGTATTCGAGCTTCTTGGAAAACCAGTTGAGGTAGACGGCCTGAAAAGCGATGATGACGGCCGCGGTCAGGGTCATGAGGTCCCCCTTGTTGATTTCGGACAAAGAGACGCCGGACGTGCTCACGACGCCCGAGATCAGCGCCATGCCCCCGGTCGCCGCAAGCAGCGCCGCGAGCTGGTCGACTGAGCTCTTGCCCTTGAAAAAGACAAAGGAGACAATCGGCATCATCAGCACGTAAGTGCAGGTCAAAAACGACGCCTTGGAGGCCATCGTGTAGTTTAAGGCGTACATGGACAGGTACATGCCGGTGCCGCCGATGCCGCTGCAAATGAGGGCGTAGACATGCATCTTCCGGTTTTTGAGCGCCGAAAGGCGCTCCGGGTTTTTGCGGCAGCCGAGGAAGTACCAGACCGCCACCGTCAAAAATCCGAGTACGCCGCGCAGCCCCATAAAGGGGGAGGTGTTCATGTACCCCTGCACATATTTGCAGACAGGGTAGCTCACGCCGTATGCGATGGTCGAGAGCAGCAGCAGGAGTTCGTTTTTATATTTCGACATACATCACCTTGTCTCTTCGAACGCTTTGTGTTTTGCTTTCATTTTTGTAACCTCCGGTCGGGGGCTTCAAGGTCATTGCCGTAAAAAATATTGTATCACACCGCTGGAATATTTTGCAACGCGCAAAATCCACATAAAATATGTCCGCAAAGGCTTTACGGGCCACGGTTACACTTGTAATTTGAGGACGAAAAAGATATAATTGACCAAAAGTGAACCCGGGAGGTGGCGGCTTGCCAGAGATATTGAAGGTTGAGGGACTCACTAAGATATACGGGAACGGCGTGCTCGCGAACGACAAGGTCGGCATATCGGTGAACAAGGGCGAAATTCACGCGATATGCGGCGAAAACGGCGCCGGGAAATCCACCCTGATGAAAATTCTCTTTGGGCTCGAACAGTCGGAGGAGGGCGACATCTACATAAAGGGTGAAAAAGTCCGCATCGGAGGCCCGTCCGCGGCCATTAAACTTGGAATCGGCATGGTGCATCAGCACTTCATGCTGGTCGATTCCATGACGGTGGCCGAAAACGTCGTGCTGGGCGTGGAGCCCAAAAAGGGCCTTTCGGTCGACAGGGAGCGCGCCCGGCAGATGACCCGCGAAGTCGGCCAGAAATACAACCTCGCCATTGAGCCGGACCTTGTGGTCCGGGATGTCTCGGTCGGCGTCAAGCAGCGCATTGAAATTGTCAAGGCGCTGCTGCGGGGCGCCGAGATTTTAATTTTGGACGAGCCCACGGCCGTGCTCACGCCGCAGGAGACCAAGGAGCTCTTTGTGGAACTCGGCCGGCTGCGGGACGAAGGGCACACCATCCTCTTCATCTCCCACAAGCTGGGCGAGGTCAAGGAGCTCTGCGACCGCATCACCATCATGCGGGCCGGCCGCTCCATGGGCACCTATGAGGTGTCGGAGCTGTCGGAGGCCGAAATTTCAAAGCTCATGGTCGGACGGGACGTCGTGCTGAAAATCGACAAGGAGCAGGCAGACCCTAAAGCTGTCACCCTGTCGGTGCGGGAGCTCGCCTACACGAATACCTACGGCAAAAAGACTTTGAAAGGCGTCTCGTTTGACGTGCGCCGCGGAGAGATTTTGGGCGTTGCCGGCGTCGAGGGCAACGGACAGCGGGAGCTGACCGAGATTCTCATCGGACTTCGAAAGGCCGGAGGCGGCAGCGTGCGCATGGAGGGGGAGGAGGTCACAAAGGCCACCATAAGAGCCCACCGCAAAAGCGGCATGACCCACATCCCCAGCGACCGAATGACCCACGGCGTCGCCGGCAGCATGTCCATCCGGCACAACATGCTTGCGGACAAAACTCTGGAGCCGCGCTACACCGGCCGCGTCTTTTTCAAAAACAAGGCCATAGAGGCCGACATGTCGGCCCTTGCGCGGGAGTACGACGTCAAGTGCAGCTCCATTGAGCAGTCGGTCGGCATGCTGTCGGGCGGCAACATTCAAAAAGTCGTCGTCGCCCGCGAAATGTCCTCGGCTCCGAAACTGCTGGTGGCCGACCAGCCGACCCGCGGCATCGACGTCGGCGCCGCCGAATTCATTCGCCGCCGCATTGTGACCATGCGGGACGACGGCACCGCGGTGCTGCTGGTCACGGCCGACTTAAACGAGGTGCTGGAGCTTTCGGACAGCATCATCGTCATGCACGACGGCGAAATTGTCGCCTATTTCCCCGACACGAGGGAGCTGACCGAGGAAGAACTCGGATACTACATGCTCGGCGTCAAGCGTCAGACGCCGGGGGAGATCGGAGGGGTGGTCCATGAGCGCTAAAACCGCCCGTAAAATGGACGCGGGCACCAAGTTCGAGCTGGTGCGCATGGCGGTGGCCATCGCCATCGGGCTTGCCGCAACCGCCGTCGTCGTCGCGCTGACTTCCGACAACGTCGGAGAGGCGCTCTATTGCATGTTCATCGGCCCCGTGGAGCGGGTGCGGTACATGTTCAACGTGCTGGAGCTCATGGTTCCGCTCGTCTTCACCGGCGTCGCCATCTGCGTCATGTTCTCGGCCCGGCAGTTCAACCTTGCGGCCGAGGGCATCTACTATGTCGGCGGCCTTGTCGGCTGCATGCTGGCCATTGACCTGAACCTGCCAAAACCCTTCCACGCCCTCGTCTGCGTTTTGGCGGCGGGCGTCGTCGGCGCCGTCATCGGCGCCATCCCGGGCTTCTTAAAACACAAGCTCGGCGCCTCGGAGCTCGTCACCTCCCTCATGCTCAACTACCTGTGTTTTTACACGGTCACTTATATCCTCAAGAACTTCTACCGGGACGCCTCGGCCGGCTTTACGGTCTCCTACAAGTTCGAAGAGACTGCCGTCATGACAAAGCTGCTGCCCAAGTACCGGCTTTCCATCGGGGAGGTCGTCATCGCGGGGGTCGTCGTCGTCCTCACCTGGCTTTTCCTCTACCACACAAGGTGGGGCTATACGATCCGCACCGCGGGACAGAACATGTCCTTCGCCAGGTTCTCGGGGCTGTCCACGGGCTTTGCCGTCGTCGGCTCCCAGGTCATCGGCGGGGCCATTGCGGGCATGGGCGGCGCCACCGAAATGCTCTCGCTCTATACCCGTTTTGAGTGGCAAAACCTTTTGGGCTACGGGTGGGACGGCGTCATCGTCGCCATTTTCGCCAAGAACAACCCCAAATACGTGCCGCTGGCCGCCCTCTTTCTGGCCTACCTTCGCATCGGCGGCGACATCATGATGCGCCGCACCGGCGTGCAGATGGAGATCATCAAGGTCGTACAGGCCCTGCTCATCGTGCTGCTGGTGGCCGAGCGGTTCCTCTCCTCCTACCGCCACAAGATGGTGGTCAGAGATGCCATGGCAAAGGAGGCGGCGGCCGATGCTTGAGACCATCTGGGGCTCCATTTTCAACGCGACTTTCGCGGCCTCCATTCTGCGCATTTCAACCCCAATTCTCCTTGCGGCCCTGGGCGCCATGATTTCCGACCGGGCCGGCTGCGCCAACATCGGGCTTGAGGGCACCATGCTGATCTCGGCCCTGGCCGGCGTCGCATTCTCGTCGTTTGGCAATGAAGTCACCGGGCCCTGGCTGGGGCTCATGGCCGCCATTGTCATCGGCGCCATTGTCGGCGCCGTCATGGCCTACTTAATTTTGGGGCTCAAGACCAACGGCGTGCTGGCCGGCGTCGCCGTCAACTCCATCGGCTCGGCCGGAACCATTTTCGTGCTCTTCCTGCTGACCGGCCAGAAGGGCATCTCCTCCACGCTGCGCAGCTACAACCTGCCCAAGGTCAGCATTCCGGTTTTGAAAGACATTCCGGTGCTGGGCGACATTGTGTCGGGGCAAAACCTCCTCACCTACGTCGCTTTCATCGCCGTCGCCATCATGGCCTACCTGCTCTACAAGACCCCCTTGGGACTGCGCATTCGGGCGGTCGGGGAAAACCCGGGGGCGGCCGCCTCAGTCGGCATCAACGTCACGAAAATGAAGTGCATCGCCCTCGTGCTCTCGGGCATCATGGCGGGGCTGGGCGGCGCCCACATGTCCATGGGCTACGTCTCGTGGTTTGCCCGCGATATGACGGCCGGCCGCGGCTTCATTGCGCTGGCGGCCGAGGCCATGGGCCGCGGCACGCCGGTCGGCACCATGGTGTCGTCGGTCTTCTTCGGGGTCGCCATGGCCGTCGCAAACGCGCTGCAAACCCTCAACATCGCCTATGAGCTCGTGGCCGGCATCCCGTATTTCGCCACCATCTTAGGCCTTGCCGCCTACGCCTGGCGGGAGAAGAAGCGGTCAAAGGACATGCTGTAAAAGCGGGGCGCGCCCCGTCTCCTGTAACCAAAATTCCTGTGAAAGGAGCCTTTTATGCCAAGACCTCTCATCATCGACTGCGACCCCGGGCACGACGACGCCATCGCCGTCATATTGGCCATGGCCTCCCCCGAGCTTGAGGTCAAGGCCATCACAACGGTGGCCGGCAACCAGACGCTGGACAAGACTTTCGTCAACGCCCGCAAAGTGCTGACCTACATCGGAAAAGAGGCCCCGGTCGCGGCGGGCGCCGCCCATCCCCTCATGCGCCCCCTCATGACGGCCCCGCACG
>DATMXT010000227.1:0-4144 GCA_035561375.1 Terriglobales bacterium
ATGCGCACATCCGACTACCCCGCGCTGAAAAAGCTCGCCGGCCGCAGCCTTGTCGTGAGCGACGGCACCACGATTTTAGGGGCCGACGACAAGTGCGGCGTCGCCGAGATCATGACGGCGGCGCAGCGCCTCATGGGGCCGGACGCCGTCCCCCACGGCGAAGTCAAAATTTGTTTCACCCCGGACGAGGAGGTCGGCACCGGCACCCTCTACCTGAAGCCGGAGGACTTCGGCTGCGACTTCGCCTACACCTGCGACGGTGGGCCGTTTGGCTCCTTCCAGTACGAGACCTTCAACGCCGCCGGCGCAAAAGTGACGGTGAGGGGCATCTCGACCCACCCGGGCTCGGCCAAGGGCGTCATGAAAAATGCCGCCCGCATCGCGCTGGAGTTTGACGCCGGCCTCCCGCAGGGCGAGCGGCCCGAGAACACCGAGGGGTATGAGGGGTTTTACCACCTGACAGGCATGAAAGGCGACGTGGAGGAAGCCCTGCTGCGCTATATCCTGCGCGACCACGACGCCAAGGCGCTCTTGACCCGCAAGGTCAAAACGGAGGAAATTGCCGCCGCCCTGAACAAAAAATACGGCGACGGCACCGTGGCCGTCGCCATAGAGGACAGTTACCGCAATATGGGCGAGGTGATGAAAGACCACCTCCACCTCGTGGAGTCGGCCAAGGCCGCCATCACGGCCGCGGGCGGCGTCCCGGACGTCAAGCCCATCCGCGGCGGCACCGACGGCGCGAGGCTCTCCTTCATGGGCATCCCCTGCCCCAACCTCGGCGACGGCAGCTACAACGGCCACAGCCGCATGGAGTTCGCCTGCGTCGAGGAGATGGACGCCTGCGTGGAGGTGCTGATTAACCTCGCGGCCCGCTACGCCCACTTCGAGTGAGGCCCTACCCCAGCAGCAGCTCCCGCAGGAAATATTTGAACTGAGCCCCAAGCCCGCGGCGGGCGACGGCGGATGCTGCCGTCAGCTTTCCGCGGGCGATTTCTGTCTCGCCGAGCATATAGTAGACCTCGCCGACCGTCTGCCCCGCCTCGACCGGCGCCGTCAGCCGCTCCTGGGCGACGACTTTGATTTGGGGCTCCCTGTTATCCCCTTTTTCAAGCACAACGGTCGCCTGCGCGGGCTCCGCCTTGACGGCGACCGTGTCGGCGAGGCCGCCTCTGACCGGAATGCTCTCAAGCTCGGGGCAGACGAGGGTTTCGAGCTTATAGTTTGCAAACCCGAAGTCCAAGAGCTGGGCCGCCGAGACAAACCGGTCCTTTGTCGTGGGGGCCGCCATGATGACCGAAATCAGGTCCATGCCGTTTCGGGTCGCCGTGGCCGAAAGGCAGTATTTCGCCTTTGAGGTGGAGCCGGTCTTGAGCCCCGTCGTGCCGGTGTAGGACTTCAGCAGCTTGTTGGTGTTGGCCAGCGTGAACTCCCCGCCGCGCAGCGAGTCCATCCAGGTCGAGGTGTAGGCCGTAATCCACTCGTGCTTTAAGAGCTCGCGGGACATCAGGGCGATGTCACGGGCTGTCGTCAGGTGGCCGTCGGCGTCGAGCCCGTGGACATTCGTGAAAGTCGTCCCCGCCATGCCGAGCCCCCTCGCCTTCTCGTTCATGGCGGCCACAAAGCCCTCGACGCTGCCCGAAATGTGCTCGGCAAGGGCGGCCGAGGCGTCGTTGCCCGAGGCCATGACGACGGCCTTTAAGAGGTCCTGCACGCTCATGGTCTCGCCGGGCGCGAGGTATATTTGCGAGCCCCCCATCGAGGCCGCGAGCTCGCTGGTCTGCACCATGTCGGTCAGGGCGATGCGCTCGTCGTCAATGGCCTCCGCAATGAGCAGGATGGTCATGACCTTTGTGACCGAGGCGGGCGGAAGCCGCTCGTCCGCATTTTTCTCGTAGAGCACCTTTCCGGTCGAGGCCTCCATCAAAATCGCGGAAGGGGCTGTGATTTCGGGGGCCACCGCCCCCGCCGCGCAGGACAGCACGAGCAGTGCCGTCAGCAGCAGCGCAATTAGGGTTTTTTTCACGGCAATCCCACCTTTTAGTCCAAAAACTTTTTCCCAAAACCGGCTTTCATGGGCGGATATCCGCCCAATGCGCCCGAAAAAACTCCTTGCGAATTGGTAGACGCCGGCAAACCCCGCGGAAGTCTGCCGGCGCCTATAAGATGATATGCCGCCGCCCGATGTTTTATCTCTCACGGCAGTCTGAAATTGCCCCTCCCAAAAAGAGGCCCCGGCTTCGCACGTTGTGCAAAACCGGGACTTTGCCCTTTTAGAAAGTCCAAAAACGGCATGTCTCAGAGGTTATGGTTCATATGATGATGATTGCGTCGCCCTCCGCCTGCTTGCATTTTTTTTTAGTGTGGGCGATGAGCAGCGAGAGCTCGTCCATGGTCTGCGGATGCTGCTCCCTGTTGGTCACGACGGCGACCGACAGCGACGCGATGGCGAAGTTGCGCGTGAAGCCGTTGCGGTCCTTGGAGACGATGTACCCCTGCTCCCAGTCGGTGGGCGAGTAGAGCGACTCAATGGCCTCGTGAAACTCTTTGACAATTTTCCGGCAGAGCGCCAGCACCTCGCCGGTGCGGGTGACGATGACAAAGTCGTCCCCGCCGATGTGCCCGAGAAACTCGGTGGCTCCGGCGCAGCGGCGCATGACTTCGGCCAGCGTTTTGAGCATGGCGTCGCCGTTGACAAAGCCGTAGGCGTCGTTGTAGGCCTTGAAGTTGTCGATGTCGAGATAGACGATGGCCCAAGGCTCCTCCTGCCGGAATACGGCGTTGATGACCAGCTGTATCTCCTGGTTGCCGGGCAGCCCCGTGAGGGGGTTGGTGTTGGTGGCCCGCTGCATCTGGAGCTGAATTGAGGTGAGCAGCAGCTCCCTGACCGTCACGGTGTTCATGTATTTTCCGCCGCGGGTGACCGCGATGGAGTCGTACACCCGGTCGGCGCTGCGCTGCATGGCGAGCTCCGAGACCTTTTCAATGGGCATCTGCTCGTCGACCGCCAGCACCTCCGGCAGCATGAGGGCCCCCGCCTCGATTCTCCGGCTTAAAGTATACCCGTACTGCCCGCCGAACTTCTCAAACACGTGCTGCCGGGGCAAAATGCCGCAGACCTGCTCCTGCTCGTCCAAGACGAAAAACTCGGTCAGCTGTGAGCTCTGCTTTAACTTCTCGAAAATCGGCAGCGAGGGGGAGGTTTTCGCGGCGGTCGCCCCGACGGCGCCCAGCTCCCCGACCCTGCCGAAGGCCGAGGGCTGAAAGAGCAGCCGCGCCTTGCTCAGTTCTCGGATTTGCTGCTCGCGCTCGGGCGAGATGCCCTGAAAATCAGGCATTGGCCGCAGCAGATAGTAGCCCTGTCCGAAGTTGACGCCAAGCCCAATGACGGCCCTCAGCTCCTCCTCGGTCTCAATGCCCTCGGCGACCACCTGAATGCCGACCTGCCGGCAAAACTCCACCGTGGAGCAGACCGCCGAGCGTTTGAGCGCGTCTTTGTTGATGTCCCGAATGAGGTTGATGTCGATTTTCAAAAATTTCGGCAGCAGCGTGCAGACCCGGTTGAGGCCGGAATAGCCGGAGCCGAAGTCGTCAATAGCAATTTGAAAGCCCTGCGCCTTATAGTGGGAAACCGAGGACATGAAGCCCTCAATGTCGGCGACGGCGCTCTTTTCAGTGAGCTCAATGACCACGCCGCCGGCCCCGACGCCGTATTCCCGCAGCTTCTCCACCGTAAAGCCGGCGCGGAACTGCGGGTCGTGAATGATGTTGCCGTCCACGTTCAAAAAGAGCACGCTGCGGCTCGACTGACGCGCCGCGTGCTGAAGCGCCTTTGTGCGGCACAGCATTTCCAGCTCCCAAAGCCTGTCCTGACGGTGTGCAATTTGAAACAGCTCCTCAATGCCCACCTCGCAGGCCGGAATGGAGATGCGGCTCAGCGCCTCGTAGCCGAAGACGGCGCCGGTCTCAAGCGATACGATGGGCTGAAACACCGTACTGATGGAGCTGTTGAAAAGAACTTCCGTAAGTATCTGTTCTTTATCCAATGATGTTCACCCGTGTCAGACCGTATGGTCTGTTTTTTTATGCAGAATTTCCCAGCGGTGAAAACCGCGGTCTCCCGCGTCGCAACAATATGTTACAC
>DATMXT010000228.1:0-17828 GCA_035561375.1 Terriglobales bacterium
AAGCTGCCGACACCCCGCTGAATGTGCTCACAAGTGTGGTCAGCGTAAACTCGGTCGAAGGCTCTCCCGTCATAAAATCTCCGATTGTCATATCGCCCTGGCCTCCGGCTCCCCCGGGCCCTCCCTGACCGCCGGGACCGCCGCCCTGCGGGCGCTGCCCGGGGCCTTGCGCGGTCTCATTGCTCTCACCTTCGGCCGCGTCTCCGGCGTCCTCCGGCTGCTCTCCGGCCTCAGGCGCGGTGCCTTCCGGCGTTTCAGGCGCCGCCCCGCCCTGTGGAGCTTCGGGCATGGTGCCATCCGCCGGCTTCTCAGCGTTTTCCGGTGCCGCTCCCTGCGCCGGCTTCTCAGCATTCTCAGGCGGCGTGAACCCGCCGCCCTGCGGACGCTGACCGCCGCCCATGCCGCCGGCGCCCGTGCCGGTATACTGCTGCTGCACGTCGTTGATGTAGAGCGCATAGGTCTCGCCCTCCGTCAGCTCCGGGCAGGAGAGGATGACGCTCCGGCCTCCCTTGTCGGCCGTCTCGGTATAGATCACGTTTCCATCCGCGTCCTTCAGGGAGATGACGTCCCCCTTCTCAAGCGCGGTGTTCAGATTCAGCTGCATGACCCCCTGGGTGGAATTTTCGGAAACCTCGTCGTTCCTGCTGCCGACCGCAAGCACCGTGCCGCCGTTTATCGTGATGTCGCCGTCGGCGTCAAGCCCGCCGTCCCCCGAGGTCGGATTGGCAAAGGACAGTACCATGCCGCCATTGATGACAAGCGCCCCGTTGGAGTCGATTCCGTCGCCCTCGCTGCCGCTGCCGGCGTCAATCCACAGCGTGCCGCCGTTTATGGTCGTCACGCTGACGCCGTCCTCATTCGTATTGATGCCGTCGTTTGCCGAGGTGATGCGGATGTCGCCGCTGTTTATGGTCAGGTGCATCTCGCTGTCAAGCCCCTCGTTTTCCGCGTTGATTTCAAGGGCGCCGGACCCGCCGATTGACATCGACATTTTGGCGTAAAAAGCCCCGTCATACTTGTGCAGCTTGTCGGTCGTGCCCTCCTCATAGATTTTGGCGACATAGGCGCCGCCCACGACATTGGCGCTGCCGTCCGCAAGTGTGACAACGGCGCCGGCCTCCTCGGTGCTGCCGGTCTCATAGACGTTGTAGAAAATGACTGCGGGCGCGACGCCGCAGGTGATGTCGACGCCGTTTAGCACAAGTTCCACCTTGGCCTCGGGGTCCTCCTTGGCGCCCTCGCCCAGGTCGACCGCAATTTGGCCGGCTGACAGCTCGCCCGAGAGCACATAGGTGCCGGGCTGCGTAATTGTGACCACGGTGTTGGCGGCCGCCTCTTCGGCCGTGTGGGCGTCGGCCTCGGTGCCCTCGCCGTACTGCGCATCATGGCCCGCCTCATAGTACACGATGTCGGCGCCGACATAGACCGCCGAACTCGTATCCTCAGAGGCCGCCGACCCGTCCACCGTCACTCCGGCGTCGGATAAAACAATCTGTGTGCCGTCTGCGGAGGGCTCGATGGCCGCGGGCGTCTTTGTGCACCCGTAGAGCCCAAAGAGGAGCGCCGCCGCGACAAGGCACGATGCGATGCGCGAAGCTCGATTTGTCATTGACATGTAGTTACCTCCATTGCCCGATTTTTCCTGTATTCTGACACCCGCCTGTGTGCGCACGGTGAATTTTCTATGCGTAAACAGCGAATTGTTTCCCGCCGCATAAATGACTGCGCCGCCCTTGCCAAGTGCAGACAAGGGCGGCGCAGTGTATTTTATAACGCGTTTTTTACAGCAGCTTTTTGATGACGGGAATCTCCTTTGCGAAAAGCGCCAAAATGAGGGCGCTGACAAACACGAGCGAGGTGTAGCTTGCCACAGCCTGCCCTTTTGGCAGCGTGGAGAAGAGTTCAAGCCGTTTGTCGGCAAAATAGGGAATTAAAATCGAGTGGAGTATGTAGACGCCGAAAGTGGCGTCGGCCACTTTCGCAAATACAAAGCGCAGAAAGTTTGGAATGTTTCGCCCCTCCAAAAGGCCGCGCAGGATGAAGAAAAGCCCCGCGGACAGCAGCATGAAGGGCAGATAGCGCGCGTTGTCGAGCAGCAGGCGGATTCGCAGTCCCCCGCCCTGCTCCGACAGCGTGGACGAGACGAGGTAGAAACCGGAAAACCCCATCGCGAAGGAGAACACCGCCGCCAGGGCCCCGTCATACCGCCCGCGCTCCCGCCAGGCGAGGCAGTAGCCGGTGATGTAATAGCCGAGATAGCTCGAAAAGAGCGGCAGGTACAGGTGGGACGACACGGTCGGGTAGGCGTAGAGCGGCAGCATTGGCAAAAGCCCGCCAAACAGCATCCACAAAAACATATACCACGCGAAATCCGCCCCCTCGAGATTTTGCGCCATGCGGCAGAGCAGCGGAGTCATGAGGTAGAGGCCGACCGCGGTGTAGAGATACCAGTAGTTGAGCAAAATTGGATCCCGAAAGAGCGCGAGCAAAAACGCCGAAAACTCAAAGCCCCCCGGCCGCGCCATCTGATACTGCCACACATAGGCGGAGGCCAGCGTTAGGACCAGCACGAGCTGTCCGGTCTTTTTAAAAATGCTGCGGTAGGTCGGCGTCCCCCGCATCACAAGGGCGCCTGACATCATTAAAAAGAGCGGCACGCCGGTTTTGCAGACAAAAAACCATGCGACCAGCGCCGTCTGGGTGCTGCCCGCCTCCATGCCGGCGAAAACCGAGCCCAGCGTGTGGTTGCCCACGACAAAGACGCAGGCGAGAATGCGAAGCACATCCATGTAAAACAGGCGCTCTCTCCCGCCCTGTGCACCGCTTTTCGTTTGCTCCAAAAACTCACCCCCTCCCGCTGATAAAAATAGTAGCATAAAGACCGCAACTTTACAAGGACGCCGTCCGGCACGGCCGTCAAAAAGCAGGTGGCAAAAATTTGCATGCGGTAAGGCCGCGATGTGGAATTTTGCGCTGAAATCTGCTACACTACTGTTATCAGGAAATGAACGGAGGACTCGCAATGAACAAGACGCCAAAAGAGCTGACCCAGAATTTCTTCAGAATGATTGACGACGAGTGGATGCTTGTCACAGCGCGAAAGCCGGACGGAACCTTCAACATGTACACCGCCTCCTGGGGCGGCGTCGGAGTCCTGTGGAACAAGCCGGTCACTTTTATTTTCGTCCGGGAGAGCCGCTACACCGCGGAGTTTCTGGACGCCGCTGAAAGCTACACCCTCTCGTTTTTTGACGAGGATATGCGCGGGGCCTTAAATGAAATCGGCGCCAAAAGCGGGCGCGAGCTCGACAAAATGAACTACCCGGGCCTGACGCCGGTTGAAAAAGACGGCGCCGTCACCTTCAAAGAGGCCAAGCTGACGCTCAGCTGCAAAAAGCTCTACCGCCATCTTCTGTCCGAATCGGACATCCTCTGCCCCGACGTCCTCAAAGACGCTTACCCGCAGGGGAATTTCCACATTGCCTTTGTCGGCGAGATCACCGAATGTACCGAAAGATAACCGCCCTGCTCCTCGCCGTCTGCCTGGCGCTTTCGCTCGGCGGCTGTTCCGTCTCCGGAAGCGCCACGCCGCCCGACCTTGAGACCGACGCGCGCGGCGAGCTGGCGCTCGCCCTGACGGCCGACGTCACGGGCGGGCACTACCGGGCCGCCTGCGACAACTATGACTATACGGAGCAGATGGAGGGCGCGATGTCGACCTCCCTCCTCTACGTCTCGATGATGAGCCTTGTGAAAAGCGGCGGACGGTTCCAGTCCATTGAGAGCATCACCCCCTACGGCGACGCCTATTACCTCGGCCTCGCCTTCAAAAGGCAGCGCATGACCGCCGTCGTCACCTTCGAGGGCGACCTCATCGCGGGATTTGTCTTCACCGACTGGGTTGACCCGGCCGCTTTGAATCCGGCGTTTGAAAAGCTGCTCCCGGAGGGGACGACCGAGACCGACGTCCTGTTTGGTGAGCCGCAGCTCCCGGGCAAGCTCGTGCACCCGGACGGCAGCACCGTCGTCGTCATCCTGCTCTCGGGCTCGGGTCCCAACGACGCCGACGAGACGATCGGCCCCAACAAGCCGCTGCGGGACATCGCCTACGACCTCGCCGCGCAGGGAATTTCCTCCCTGCGGTTTGACAAGCGCACAAAGGTCTACGGGCAGGACATTGCCTATGACTATGCCTTTACGCCAAGGGAAGAGTATGTCGAAGACGCCGCAAACGCCTACGCGTACCTGCTCGCCCACCGGGACGGCTACAAAAAAATCTTCTTCGCCGGTCACAGCATGGGGGGCTATATGCTTCCGGCCATCGCAAAAGAGGTGCCGGACGCCGCGGGGTTCATATACCTGTCGGCCAACTTCTCCCCCCTGCCCGAGCTTGCCCGCATGCAGGTGGCCTACCTGCGCACGTTGGAGCAGCCGACAAAGGCCGAGCTTGCCAGCTATGACGAAATGGAAAAACAGCTGGGCCGCCTCGCCTCGATGACCGACGACACGCCGCGGGATACGGTGCTTTTCGGCGCTTACCCGGCCTACTGGCGTTACCTTAAGGCATACGACCCCGCGGCGCTCGTACAGGAAATTGAAGCTCCGATGCTCTTTATTGCCGGCGGCAGGGACTATCAGGTCCCGGCAAGCGAGCTCGACCTCTGGAAGGACGCGCTCGCCGAAGGCGACGAAAACGCGCTTCGCATGTTCCACATCTTCCCGGAGCTCAGTCACCTGCTCATTCCCGGAGAGGGCCAGCCAAACCCGGACGAGTACGCCGTTCCCGGCATTGTCGACCCCGCCGTCGGCGCCGACATCGCCGAGTTCATCCGCACGGCCGAAGGCTATTGAAAAAGCGCCAACGCTGCTTTTCCTCTATATCGCACATTAAAAGGCTCCCCGTTTCGGGGAGCCTTTTATCAAGTGAAGAAATACCTTATGCGTTGACGGCGGTGACGACACCGGAGCCGACGGTGCGCCCGCCCTCGCGGATAGCGAAGCGCAGGCCTTCCTCAATGGCGATGGGGGTGATGAGCTCGACGTCCATCGCGATGTGGTCGCCGGGCATGCACATCTCAACGCCCTGGTCCAAGGCGACGACACCGGTGACGTCGGTCGTGCGGAAATAGAACTGCGGGCGGTAGTTGTTGAAGAAGGGAGTGTGGCGGCCGCCCTCTTCCTTGGTCAGGACGTAGACCTGGCCGCGGAACTTGGTGTGGGGCTTGATGGAGCCGGGCTTCGCCAGAACCTGGCCGCGCTCGATCTCGTTGCGCTGCACGCCGCGCAGCAGGACGCCGATGTTGTCGCCGGCCTCAGCGTAGTCAAGCAGCTTGCGGAACATTTCGATGCCGGTGACAACGGTCTTGCGGGGGGCGTCTGCGAGGCCGACGATCTCGACTTCCTCGGAGAGCTTGAGCATTCCGCGCTCAACACGGCCGGTGGCGACGGTGCCGCGGCCGGTGATGGTGAAGACGTCCTCAACAGGCATGAGGAAAGGCAGGTTCGCCTTGCGCTCGGGGGTGGGGATATAGTCGTCAACGGCGTCCATGAGCTCAAGAATGCTCTTGTACTCGGGGGCGCTGGGATCGGTGGAGGTGCACTCGAGGGCCTGCAGCGCGCTGCCCTTGATGATCGGGATGTCGTCGCCGGGGAACTCGTAGGTGGAGAGCAGCTCGCGGACTTCCATCTCGACCAGCTCTAAGAGCTCGGGGTCGTCGACCTGGTCAACCTTGTTCATGTAGACAACGATATAGGGAACACCAACCTGACGGGCGAGCAGGATGTGCTCACGGGTCTGGGGCATCGGGCCGTCGGCGGCCGAAACGACGAGAATCGCTCCGTCCATCTGGGCGGCGCCGGTGATCATGTTCTTGACGTAGTCGGCATGTCCGGGGCAGTCGACATGGGCATAGTGCCGCTTCTTGGTCTCATACTCGACGTGCGCGGTATTGATTGTGATGCCGCGCTCTCTCTCTTCGGGGGCCTTGTCGATCATGTCGTAGGCCTCAAACTTGGCCGTACCCTGGAAGGACAGAACCTTGGTGATCGCCGCGGTCAGCGTGGTCTTGCCGTGGTCGACGTGTCCAATGGTTCCAATGTTCACATGGGGCTTGGTTCTTTCAAATTTTGCCTTTGCCATTTGGAATATCCTCCTTTAACTTCGTAAATCTCGGTTGGTGATATCATACAATGTTTCGCTTTAAAAAGCAAGAGTGTACTTTGCGTCAGGAGTCCTTTCGACGTACGCCGACAATGGATTCCGAGACCGACTTGGGCACTTCCGTGTAGTGGCTGGGCTCCATGCTGTAAACGCCGCGGCCCTGTGTTTTGGAGCGCAGGTCGGTGGCGTAGCCGAACATCTCGGAGAGCGGCACAGAAGCCGTAATCTCCTGCGAGCCGGTGCGGGCCTCCATGCCGGAGACCTGCCCGCGGCGGGCGTTGAGGTCGCCGATGACGTCGCCCATGTAGTTCTCGGGGACGTTGACGACCACTTTCATGATGGGCTCGGTCAGCACGGGGTCGGCCTTGCGCATAGCCTCTTTGAAAGCCATGGAAGCGGCAATCTTAAAGGCCATTTCGGAGGAGTCCACCTCGTGGTAGGAGCCGTCGAGCAGCGTGCACTTGACGTCCACGACATTGTAGCCGGCCAGAACGCCCGACTGCATAGCCCCCTGAACGCCGGCGTCAACCGCCGGAATATACTCCTTGGGGATGGCGCCGCCGATAATCTTGTTTTCAAACAGGTAGCCGGCGCCGGGCTCGCTCGGTTCAATGCGGATTTTGACGTGGCCGTACTGGCCCTTGCCGCCCGACTGGCGGACATATTTGTTGTCGACCTCGGCGGCTCTCCGGATGGTCTCCTTGTAGGCGACCTGCGGCTTGCCGACATTGGCCTCCACCTTGAACTCGCGCAGCAGCCTGTCGACGATGATCTCAAGGTGCAGCTCACCCATTCCGGCGATGATGGTCTGTCCGGTCTCTTCGTCGGTGTAGGTGCGGAAAGTGGGGTCCTCCTCGGCGAGTTTCGCTAAGGCGATGCCCATCTTCTCCTGGCCTGCCTTGGTCTTGGGCTCAATGGCGACCCGGATGACGGGGTCGGGGAACTCCATGGACTCGAGGATGACGGGGTTGCGCTCATCGCACAGCGTGTCGCCGGTCGTCGTGTTCTTGAGGCCGACGGCGGCCGCGATGTCGCCCGAATAGACCTCATCGAGGTCCTGCCGGTGGTTGGCGTGCATGAGCAGGATGCGCCCGAGGCGCTCACGGTCCTGCTTGGTGGAGTTGTAGACCGAAGCCCCCTTCTTGGCGGTGCCGGAGTAGACGCGGAAGAAGCAGAGCTTGCCGACAAACGGGTCGGTTGCGATTTTGAAGGCGAGGGCTGAAAACGGCTCGTCGTCCGACGTGTGCCGCTCCATTTCTGCGCCGGTTTCGGGATGAACTCCCCTGATGGCCGGAATGTCGAGCGGCGAGGGCATGTAGTCGACGATGGCGTCGAGCAGCTTCTGTACGCCCTTGTTCCGGTAGGAGGTGCCGCACACGACCGGAACCATCTTGTTGGCGATGGTGGCGGCGCGGATGGCGGCCTTGATTTCGGGGGGCGAAATCTCCTCTTCCATGAGATACTTCTCGAGCAGCGCGTCGTCGACCTCGGCGACGGCTTCCAGAATGGCATGGCGGTACTCGGCAGCGCGCCCCGTAAGCTCGGCCGGAATCTCCTCGACGCGGATATCCTTACCCAGGTCGTCGTAGTAGATATAGGCCTTCATTTCGACGAGGTCGACGATGCCTTTAAAGGTATCCTCGGCCCCGACGGGGAGCTGAATCGGAACGGCGTTGCACTTGAGCCGCTCATGCATCATGGAGACAACGCGATAAAAGTCGGCGCCCATGATGTCCATTTTGTTCACATAGGCCATGCGGGGCACGCCGTACCTGTCGGCCTGGCGCCACACGGTCTCGGACTGCGGCTCAACGCCGCCCTTGGCACAGAAAACGGTGACGGAGCCGTCCAGTACGCGAAGCGACCGTTCGACTTCAACCGTAAAGTCCACATGTCCCGGCGTGTCGATGATGTTGATGCGGTTGTCCTTCCAATGGCAGGTGGTGGCGGCGGAGGTGATCGTGATTCCACGCTCTTGCTCCTGCTCCATCCAGTCCATGGTGGCCGCGCCGTCATGCACTTCTCCGAGCTTGTGGGTGATCCCCGTGTAGTACAGAATCCTCTCGGTCGTCGTCGTCTTTCCGGCGTCGATATGGGCCATGATGCCTATATTGCGCGTCAACTCAAGCGGAAATTCTCTTGGCATTCTTTTCTCCTGTTCTCATGACGAATTCGACCGAAAGCTTAGAAGCGATAATGGGCAAAGGCTCTGTTGGACTCGGCCATGCGGTGGGTGTCGTCCTTTTTCTTGACGGCGCCGCCGGCGTTGTTTACGGCATCCAGCAGTTCGCCGGCAAGCCGCTCGGACATGAGCCGCTCGCTGCGGGCTCTGGAGTAGCTCGTCAGCCAGCGCAGGCCGAGTGTGCGGCGGCGCTCCGGACGAACCTCCATCGGAACCTGATAGGTGGCGCCGCCGACGCGGCGGGCCTTGACTTCGAGCACCGGCATGATGTTCTCAAGCGCGGTTTCGAAAACTTCGAGCGGGTCTTTTCCGGTCTTTTCCTTAATAATGTCAAATGCGTCGTAGACGATTTTCTGGGCTACGCCCTTCTTCCCGTCATACATGATGTTGTTGATGAGGCGTGTGACCATTTTACTGCCGTACAGTGGGTCTGGCAGCACGTCTCTCTCGGGTACGGAACCTCTTCTGGGCACTTTTCTTCCCTCCTTCACATACTGTTGAACTCATAGGTACTCGAAAGTGAAATACTCCCGTCGGCACGCAGAAGACATTCTATACTACCTACGTATATATGAACGCTCTGCGGATGCTTCGCTAAGTCTATTCATTCGAGTGGGCGGCGAGTCTTGACTTTTGCACTCACAGCTCAAAACGCCGCTCAGTGCGCGCTTTGAGCCGTCTCGTACAAAAGTCCTACTTCGCAGTTTTCTTCGGCCTCTTTGTGCCGTACTTGGACCTGCCCTGCCGGCGTGTCTGCACGCCCTGGGTGTCCAGCGTTCCGCGGATGATGTGATAGCGGACGCCGGGGAGATCCTTGACTCTGCCGCCTCTGATGAGCACCACATTATGCTCCTGAAGGTTGTGTCCAACGCCGGGGATGTACGCGGAGACTTCGGCGCCGTTGGAGAGCCTCACACGCGCGATTTTGCGCAAAGCCGAATTCGGCTTCTTGGGGGTCATGGTCTTGACCGAGGTACAGACGCCGCGCTTTTGGGGGGCCGACTGATCGGTCTGCTGCTTCTTCAAAGTGTTGAATCCCTTTTGAAGCGCAGGGGCCTTGGACTTGTAGACAGAGGTCTCTCTGCCCTGTTTCACAAGCTGGTTAAACGTCATTTTCCGTACTTTCCTCCTTTCTCAAAAACTGTGGGACATTTGTTTTCACTGCGGGAAGTCCCAAAAAGGGCCCCGCAATGAAAACGGGTTCTTATTTCAAACCGTCACCGGTTCAAAACAGCGACTGTCGCGGCGCCCACCTCAATGTTACAGGCGGCGCCAAGCCGCGCCATCGAGGGCGCGTGCTCGACTTTTACCCCCATTTGGCGGCAGAGCTCCTCGAGCGGCACCGTCACTGCGGGGTCGGCGTCCTCGGCGATGTAGACGAGCTTCGCCCGCCCCTCCTTGACCGCCTTGCGGGTCTGTTTGAGGCCGACAACCTTGGGATGGTCTCCGAATTCAAGCATTCCTCATCGACTCCTCTCAATTTTACAGACTTAGTTATTATATAGTGCCGGCGAAAAAATGTCAATACATGATAGACGGCTTTACCTTACGCCCGCAGCGGCGTCGTAGCCCTCGGCCACGGCCTCGGTCTCCTGATACCGCGCCATTCCGGTGCCGGCCGGAACCAGCTTGCCGATGATGACGTTCTCCTTGAGGCCGAGCAGCGGGTCGACCTTGCCCTTGATGGCGGCCTCGGTCAAAACCCTCGTCGTCTCCTGGAAGGAGGCGGCCGACAGGAAGGACTCGGTGGCAAGCGAAGCCTTGGTGATGCCCTGCAGCACCGGCACGACCTCGGCGGGGGACAGCCCCTCTTCGCCCGCGGCCATGCGGCGGAGGGTTTCGGCGTTTGCCGCCGCGAGCTCGCCGCGGTCGATGAGGGAACCGACCAGAAGCTCGGTCGAGCCGGAGGTCTCAATGCGCATTTTGCGCAGCATCTGCCGCACGATGACCTCAATGTGCTTGTCGCTGATGCCGACGCCCTGCAGACGGTAGACCTTCTGCACCTCGTTGATGAGGTAGTTTTGAACCGCCAAAACCCCCGAAATGCGCATGAGGTCGCTCGGGTTGATGGAGCCCTCGGTCAGCTGCTGGCCGGCTTTGACGGTGTCGCCCGTGACAGGCCTTATTTTGGACGAATAGGCAATCTGATATTCCCTGCGGTCGCCGATTTCGTCGTTGGTGACAATGATCTTGCGCAGCCGTCCGCCGTCTTCGACGATGACGGTGCCGTCAATTTCCGAGATGACGGCCTGCGATTTGGGCTTTCTGGCCTCAAACAGCTCCTCGACGCGGGGAAGGCCCTGCGTGATGTCCTCGGCCGTCGCGATGCCGCCGGTGTGGAATGTGCGCATCGTCAGCTGGGTGCCGGGCTCGCCAATCGACTGGGCCGCAATGATGCCGACCGCCTCGCCGACGCTGATTTCGCCGCCGGTCGCAAGGTTTCTGCCGTAGCACTTTGCGCAGACGCCCTGCTTGGCGCGGCAGGTCATGACCGAGCGCACCTCGACCGACTCAACGCCGGCCGCCACAATTTCGTCGGCCAGCTCGTCTGTGATGAGGGTGTCGCTTGTCGCGATGACTTTGCCCGTCTCGGGGTGCCGGATGTCGTGCACCGGATAGCGGCCGATCAGCCGCTCCGCGAGCCCCTCGATTTTGGCCTTGCCGTCCCGGATGTCGGAGACAATGATGCCCTCCTCGGCGCCGCAGTCGTCCTCGCGGATGATGACCTCCTGCGCGACGTCGACGAGGCGCCTTGTCAGGTAGCCCGAGTCGGCGGTGCGAAGCGCGGTGTCGGCAAGTCCCTTCCTGGCGCCGCGGGAGGAGATGAAGTATTCGAGCACGGTCAGCCCCTCGCGGAAGTTGGCGCGAATCGGGATTTCAATCGTCTTGCCGGAGGTGTTGGCCATGAGGCCGCGCATGCCGGCCAGCTGGCGAATCTGCTTCATGGAGCCGCGGGCGCCGGAGTCGGCCATCATATAAATCGGATTGTACTTGTCAAGGTTGGCCGAAAGGGCGGCCGTCACGTCGTCGGTCGCTTTCTCCCACCGCTTGATGACGGCGGTGTACCGCTCCTGTTCGCTTAAAAGTCCGCGCCGGAATTTCTTCGTGATTTCAACGACGTCCTCCTCGGCGGCCTCCAGTATGCTCTTCTTCTCCTTCGGGACCATCATGTCGGCGACCGAAATGGTGGTGGCGCCGGCCGTCGAGTATTTGAAACCCAGCGCCTTGATCTCGTCGAGCACGCCGGCCGACACGGCAAAGCCGTGCTTGCGGATGCAGCGGTCGACGATTTCGCCGAGCTTGCCCTTGTTGGTCGTGAACGTGACCTCATAGTCGAAGACTTTCTCGGGGTCGCCGCGGTCGACAAAGCCTAAGTCCTGCGGAATCGGCGCGTTGAAAATGATCTGGCCGACCGTGCAGTCAATGAGCTTGCACTGCTCCACCCCGTCAATCTCTTTTTTCGCCCGCACCTTGACGGCGGCGTGCAGGTCGACTTCGCCGGTGTCGTAGGCCATCAGGGCCTCGTCGGTCGAGGCAAAGGCCTTGCCCTCCCCCTTGCAGCCGGGCCGCTTCAGGGTCAGATAGTAGGCGCCCAGCACCATGTCCTGGGACGGCACCGTCACAGGGCGGCCGTCCTGGGGCTTTAGCAGGTTGTTGGCCGACAGCATGAGGAACCGGGCCTCGGCCTGCGCTTCGGACGAGAGCGGCACGTGGACCGCCATCTGGTCGCCGTCGAAGTCGGCGTTGTAGGCGGTGCAGACCAGCGGGTGCAGCTTGATGGCGCGCCCCTCGACTAAGACCGGCTCAAAGGCCTGAATGCCGAGCCGGTGCAGCGTAGGCGCGCGGTTTAAGAGCACCGGGTGCTCTTTAATGACCTCTTCAAGGGCGTCCCAGACCTCGGTCGTCGCGCGGGCCACGAGCTTCTTGGCGCCGTTGACGTTTTGGGCGAGGCCGATCTCCTCGAGGCGGCGCATGACAAAGGGCTTGAAGAGCTCGAGCGCCATCTCCTTGGGCAGGCCGCACTGGTAAATTTTCAGGTCTGGGCCGACCACGATGACCGAGCGGCCTGAGTAGTCGACGCGCTTGCCTAAGAGGTTCTGGCGGAAGCGCCCCTGCTTGCCCTTGAGCATGTCGGAGAGGCTCTTGAGCGGCCGGTTGTTGGGCCCCGTGACCGGGCGGCCGCGCCGGCCGTTGTCAATGAGGGAGTCGACGGCCTCCTGCAGCATGCGCTTTTCGTTGCGCACGATGATCTCGGGGGCGCCGAGCTCCAAAAGCTTCTTTAAGCGGTTGTTGCGGTTGATGACGCGGCGGTAGAGGTCGTTTAAGTCGGAGCTCGCAAACCGGCCGCCGTCGAGCTGGACCATGGGGCGGATTTCGGGCGGAATGACCGGGATGACGTCCAGAATCATCCACTCCGGCCGGTTGCCCGAGAGCCTGAAGGCCTCAACGGCCTCAAGCCTTTTCACAATGCGGGCTCTTTTTTGTCCGGTCGTGTTCTCAAGCTCAGCCTTGAGCTCTTCCGAGAGCTTTTCAAGGTCGATTTCAGTCAGGAGCTCCTTGATGGCCTCGGCCCCCATGCCGACTCTGAAGTCGTTTTCATACCGCTCGTAATAGTCGTTGTATTCCCGCTCGGTCAAGACCTGCATTTTGGTCAAGGGGGTGTCGCGGCCGGGGTCGAGCACGATATACTGCGCGAAGTAGAGCACTTTTTCAAGCACGCGGGGCGAGATGTCGAGGAGCAGTCCCATGCGGGACGGAATGCCCTTGAAATACCAGATGTGGGAGACCGGGGCCGCAAGGTCGATGTGCCCCATGCGCTCGCGGCGCACTTTGGCCCGCGTCACCTCAACGCCGCACTTCTCGCAGATTTTGCCCTTGTAGCGGTGCCGCTTATATTTTCCGCAAAAGCACTCCCAGTCCTTGGTCGGCCCAAAAATGCGCTCGCAGAAAAGTCCGTCGCGCTCGGGCTTGAGGGTGCGGTAGTTGATGGTCTCCGGCTTTTTGACCTCTCCCTTTGACCAGGAGCGAATCATATCCGGCGAGGCGAGTCCTATTTTAATGCTGTCAAACGTGTTGAACTCCAAAATTACTCCTCCTCCACTGGGGCCTGTTGAACTGCCGTCAGGCGCCCGTCCTTTGGCGCGTGTCGCGCCACTTGGCGTGAAATTCCTTGAAATACGTTGCGTGTTTTTGCGCGATGCGTATACTCGCTTTATCTGACGCAAAATGCGCTTAAAATCCGCATGTTTAACGGGAGCCGCCAATCGGGTACAGGCCTATTCGATGTCCGACTCCTCTTCCTCATCGTCGTAGTCGGCGTCTTCAAGCTCCCCTTCGACTTCCTCTATGCCATAGCCGGTACGGGCCTGTTCGGCATCCGACTCCTCATCCTCTTCGTCGTAGTCGGCGTCTTCAAGCTCCCCTTCGGCTTCCTCGATGCCGTAGCCGGTACGGCCTATTCGGCATCCGACTCCTCTTCCTCATCGTCGTAGTCGGCGTCTTCAAGCTCCCCTTCGGCTTCCTCTATGCCATAGCCGGTACGGGCCTGTTCGGCATCCAACTCCTCATCCTCTTCGTCGTAGTCGGCGTCTTCAAGCTCCCCTTCGGCTTCCTCGATGCCGTAGTCGGTACGGCCTATTCGGCATCCGACTCCTCTTCCTCATCGTCGTAGTCGGCGTCTTCAAGCTCCCCTTCGACTTCCTCGATGCCGTAGCCGGCGAGCTCAAGCTCCTCGTCGGAGGCGTAGTAATCCTCCGTGGCCTCGCCGTGCATGCCGAAGTCGTCGCCGTCGTCAAAGCTGTCGCGCAGCACGATCTCCTCGCGGTTTTCGTCGAGCACCCGCACGTCCAAAGCCAGCGACTGAAGCTCTTTGATGAGCACCTTGAAGGACTCCGGAATGCCGGGCTTGGGGACGTTCTCGCCCTTGACGATCGACTCGAAAGTCTTGACGCGGCCGATGGTGTCGTCCGACTTGACGGTCAGAATCTCCTGGAGCGTGTAGGCGGCGCCGTAGGCCTCAAGCGCCCAGACCTCCATCTCTCCGAACCGCTGGCCGCCGAACTGCGCCTTGCCGCCCAGCGGCTGCTGAGTGACGAGGGAGTACGGGCCGTTGGAGCGGGCGTGAATCTTGTCGTCGACGAGGTGGGCCAGCTTCAGGAAGTGCATATAGCCGACCGTGACCGGGTTGTCAAAGGGCATGCCGGTGCGCCCGTCATATAAGACGGTCTTGCCGTTTTCGTTGTACTGCAGCTTGGAGCGGCCCTGCGCGCTGTCGCGGGCCTGCCGCAGCATGCCCGTGATGTCCTCCTCCTTGGCCCCGTCGAAGACCGGCGTCATGACCTTGACGCCCAAAGCCTTTGCGGCAAGACCTAAGTGGACTTCAAGCACCTGCCCGATGTTCATTCGGGAGGGGACGCCAAGGGGATTTAAGACGATGTCGAGCGGCGTGCCGTCGGGCAGGAAAGGCATATCCTCCTGCGGCAGCACGCGGGACACGACGCCCTTGTTTCCATGGCGGCCGGCCATCTTGTCGCCGACCGAAATTTTGCGCTTCTGGGCGATATAGCAGCGCACGACTTTGTTGACGCCGGGCGACATCTCGTCGCCGTTCTCGCGGTCGAAGACCTTGACGTCGACCACGATGCCCGACTCGCCGTGCGGCACCTTGAGGGAGGTGTCGCGCACTTCCCTGACCTTCTCGCCGAAAATGGCGCGCAGCAGCCGCTCCTCAGCCGTCAGCTCAGTCTCGCCCTTAGGGGTGATTTTGCCGACCAGAATGTCGCCCGAGTGCACTTCGGCGCCGATGCGAATGACGCCCGAGGCGTCGAGGTCCTTTCTCGAGTCCTCCGAGAGGCCGGGGATGTCGCGGGTGATCTCCTCGTTGCCGAGCTTTGTCTCCCGCTCCTCGAGCTCGTACTCCTCAATGTGGATGGAGGTGAAGACGTCGTCCCGCACAAGCCGCTCGTTCAAGAGCACGGCGTCCTCGTAGTTGAAGCCCTCCCAGGTCATAAAGCCAATCAGCACGTTGCGCCCCAGGGCGATTTCGCCGTTTTGCGTCGAGGGGCCGTCGGCGATGACTTCGCCGGCCCCGACTTTCTGCCCCACCGCCACAATGGGCTTCTGGTTGATGCAGGTGCCCTGGTTGGAGCGCAGGAACTTGATGAGCTCATATTTGTCGACATCCCCGCCGCCGGCGTCAATTGCGATATTCCGGGCGTCGACCGATTTGACGGTACCGCCCCTCTTTGCCAGCACGCAGACCCCCGAGTCGACGGCCGCCTTGTACTCCATTCCGGTGCCGACGACGGGCGACTCGGTGCGCAGCAGCGGCACCGCCTGCCGCTGCATGTTGGAGCCCATGAGGGCGCGGTTGGCGTCGTCGTTTTCAAGGAACGGAATCATGGCCGTCGCCACCGACACGACCATCTTGGGCGAGATGTCCATGTAGTCGATGCGGTCGCGGTCAATTTCAAGAATTTCGTCGCGGAAGCGGGCCGCAACGCGGGGCCGGATAAACCGCCCCTTCTCATCGAGGGGCTCGGAGGCCTGGGCGACGATGAATTCGTCCTCCATGTCGGCCGTCATGTAGACGACCTCGCCTGTGACGGCGCCGGTCTGCTTATTTACCCGGCGGTAAGGCGCCTCAATAAACCCGTAGTCGTTGATGCGGGCATAAGTCGAGAGGTATGAAATGAGGCCGATGTTGGGGCCTTCGGGCGTTTCAATGGGGCACATGCGCCCGTAGTGCGAGTGGTGGACGTCGCGCACCTCAAAGCCGGCGCGGTCCCGCGAGAGGCCGCCGGGGCCGAGGGCCGAGAGGCGGCGCTTGTGGGTCAGCTCAGCCAGGGGGTTTGTCTGGTCCATGAACTGCGACAGCGGGGAGGAGCCGAAAAACTCCTTGATGGAGGCGACGACCGGCCGGATGTTGATGAGGGCCTGCGGCGTGATGATCTCCATGTTCTGGGTCGTCATGCGCTCTTTGATGACGCGCTCCATGCGCGCGAGGCCGATGCGGAACTGGTTTTGCAGCAGCTCCCCCACCGAGCGGATGCGGCGGTTGCCGAGGTGGTCGATGTCGTCGACGGTGCCGATGTCGTAAGTGAGGCAGACAAGATAGTTAAACGAGGCCAGAATGTCCTCGACGGCGATGTGCTTTGGCACAAGCTCGGCCATTTTGTCGGCCATAAGCGCCTGCAGCGCCTCCCCGTCCTGCGCCTGCTCAAGGAGCGGCACCAGCACTTTATAGCTGACTTTCTCGTGGAGCTCAAGCTTTTCGCAGTCGAGCCCCGCGTACTTCTCCGAAAGCCCCGCCGCGGCGAGAAATTCGGGCAGCGAGACCATGCCGTTGGAGAAAACCTTGATTTCGAGGGTTTCGGATTTGATGTAGACCGTGTCGATGCCGGACACCGCGATTTCGGCCGCCTGCTGACGGGTCAGGAGGGTGCCGGCCGGGAACAGCAGCTCGCCCGTGTAGGGGGCGACGGCGTCGCGGGCAAGCACCTTGCCGGCGACGCGGGTCGAGAGGTCGAGCTTCTGGTTGTACTTGAAGCGCCCGACCTTGGAGAGGTCGTACCGGCGGGCGTCAAAGAACATGCTGTTTAAGAGCGACTGGGCGCTCTCGACTGTGGGCGGCTCGCCCGGGCGCAGCTTCTTGTACATCTCGACGAGGCCCTCTTCGACGTTGTTCGTCGGGTCCTTCTCAAGCGTCGCAAGCATGCGCTCGGTTTCGCCGTACATTTCGAGGATCTCGTCCTTGGAGGCGAGGCCGAGGGCCCGCAGCAGCACGGTGGCCGGAATTTTCCGGTTTTTGTCGATGCGGACATAATAGACCCCGGCGCTGTCGGTCTCGTACTCGAGCCAGGCGCCGCGGTTGGGGATGATCTGGGCCGAAAAGAGGCTGGCGCCGGACTTGTCCCTTGTCACGTCATAGTAGATGCCGGGGGAGCGAACGAGCTGAGAGACGATGACCCGCTCCGCGCCGTTGATGATAAAGGTTCCGCTGTCGGTCATGAGCGGAAAATCGCCCATGAAAATCTCCTGCTCCTTGACCTCCATCGTCTCGCGGTTGACAAGGCGAACCCGGACTTTCAAGGGGGCGGCATAAGTCGCGTCGCGCTCCTTGCACTCGGCGACGGAGTACTTGGACTCTTTTTCCAAGGTGTAGTCGATGAATTCGAGCACGAGATTCCCGGTGTAGTCGGTGATGTAGGACACGTCCCGGAAAACTTCCCGAAGTCCATTCTCGACGAACCACTGGTAGGATTTCTTCTGGACTTCGATGAGATTCGGCATCTCCTGAATCTCTTCGATTTTAGAGAAGGAAAGCCGCTGATTCTTGCCGAGCGTCACCATTTTGGGCATCTTCGCATCACTCCGTATACAATATTTGGCGGATACTTATGCAGGATTTCCGCCGTCATCCCCGCGCCCCCGCAACTTTTTACCCTGATATTAGCAGAACATTACTAGGATATTACAGTTTATTAC
>DATMXT010000229.1:0-4629 GCA_035561375.1 Terriglobales bacterium
CCTCGAGGGTGGCCGCAATGCGGTCGAGGTAGTGCTCTTTTAAATACTCCTCGTCGCCGTAAAAGAGGTAGCAGGGGCGAATGCGCTTTGACGCGATGTCGTTTTTCAGTCGTTCCATTTTTCAACCTCGCTCACAATATACGGTGAAGACCCCGTCCCCGGCGGTCGTCAGTTCAACAGTGCCCCGTTCGTCCGAACGCAAAATGTAGTCGGCCACTTCCCCGGCGCGCGACAGCGCCTCCCCGGTCGGATGGCCGTAGCTGTTTTTCCCGACCGGCACAAGGCAGACGGCGGGGTCGGTGACGCCGAGGAATATGGAGGAGGATGAGGAGGCCGAGCCGTGGTGGGCGAGCTGCAGGACGTCGGCGTCAGTGTCAAAGCCGCTTGCCAAAAGCAGCAGTTCGGCCGCCGCCGTCAGGTCACCCGTCAGCAGCAGCGAGCTCTCGCCCCGCCTGGCCGACAGCACAACGCAGCGGTCGTTGGAGCTGCCGCCCGCCCAAAACTCGGCCGTGAGGGTGACCGCAGTCTCGCCGGCTGAGAGCGTCATGACCCCGCCGACCTCGCGAAAATCGGTTTCGGGGAAAGCGGCTGTGAGCTCCCTGTAGTCGGCAAGGTCGCCGACAAGCACCTTGTCCACTTCAACCTGCGAAAGAAGCTCCTCCACGCCGCTGATGTGGTCGTAGTCGGAGTGGGAGAGGATGAGAGCGTCAACATGGGTGACGCCCATGGCCCCGAGCTGGTAGGCCACCCGGTCCCCCGGGTCGGGCGCGGAGCTTGAGCCGCAGTCGTAGACATAGGTTGTCCCGCCGTCCGACAGGACGACGGCCAGCCCCTGTCCGACGTCGACCATGGCGATATTTAAGAGGTCGTTCGGCGCGGCGGCCCCCGTCAAAACGGCAAACAGGAGGACGACGCCGGCCGTAAGAAGCGCGGCCGGCTTTGAGGCCCGCTTTTGATAGAGGAGGGCGAGCAGATAGATGGCCCCCCACGCCCCGAGCACGACCCAGACGGCGGCGCTGCGCCTGTAGACCACGGTGCCCGGCAGCGCCGCAAGGCCCCGGATGACCCACAGGCAGTAACTTTCAAGCGCCCTGCCTATAAAGCCGCCCGCAAAGGGGCCCAGTAATAGAATACCAGACATTGGGGCAAATGTCAGCAAATTTGCGGGAAGTGCTAAAAGCGGTAGACTGCCGAATGACAGCAGCGTGACGGCGGCCGAGCCCAGCGTGGCTGAGAGCGTGACGGCGCCGGCGCCGAAGATGGCCGAAAGTGTGCGGGCCGCGATTTTGGAAATAAAATTTGTCGTTTTCATTTTCACGGGTATGGTTAGCGGTTTTGAGAGCAGGATGATGCCCGCCACCGCCGAAAATGAGAGCAGCAGGGAAGTCGATTCAATTGCGTAGGGGGCGGGGGCGCAGATGAGAAAGACGGCCAGCAGCAGCGAGGTCAGCGAGTCCGGCCTTCGGCGCAGCAACGTGCCGAGGCTCAGGATGACCGCCATGAGCCCCGAGCGCACAATGGACACCCGAAAACCCATGAAGATGATGACGGCCGCGATGAAGACGAGGGTTATACCGGCCGATTTGCGCTTGTCAAGCCCCATAAATGAGAGCAGAGAGCTAAGCGCAAGGGTCAGCACCATGAAGTGGGTGCCGGAAAACGAGAGCATGTGGATGAGCCCCGTCCGCTCAAAGGCCTTCACGTCTGCCTCCGACAGCGCGTCCCTGTCCCCGAACATCAGGGCGCGGGGGAGCCCCTCCGGCAGCAGGCTTTGCGCCCGCTCCCGCCAGAGGGCGATTTTCTCCGACAAAGGCGCACCACCCTCCTCCACCGAGAGAATGACGGCCTTCTTCATTTGGAGCAGGTTGTTTTCGCTCTTATACCAGGTCCTGAGCCACCCCCGCTCGGCGGAAGATATGGTCGACGCGGCGACGCCCGACGCCGTGACGGTGTCGCCAGGCGTCAGGGCGTTCCCCTCAAAGAAGACCGACACCGTGGTGCGGGGGCTAACGGCCTTGACGGCGGCGATGTGGATGTCGCCGTAGTAGTCCGACACTTCGGTGACCCGCCCGGTCAACGTGACCTCTTGCCCGTCCATACGGGCCACTGGGCGCAGGACCGCCGCCTCATAATACGCGACCGAGGCCGCCGCAAAGAGGCACAAAAACACTGCGGCAAACCGCTCACGCCCGAGCTTTTTCGCAAAATAACAGGACAGCGCCGCAACCGCCGCCCCGAGGGCGGCGGCTGCGGCGCCGCATTTCGCGCCGATCAACAGTATTGTCAGATAGCAGGCAAGGCCCGCCGCAAGCGGCCGTTTCACGCCCTTCGGATGATGCCCATGGGGGTCGACTGCCCCGACTGCCCCAGGGGGTTGTCCTTCATGGCGCGGGCGATAAATGCCCGGTCGACCTCGGGGCCGGAGGCGCCCAGCACTTTGGCCTGTAAATCGTTGACGTCGACGATGGCGACCGGGTGCCCGACGGCGTCCGCCATCTTCCCTGCCACCTTGTCGGGCTCGGCCGGGCCCAGCACGACGCACTTGTTGTAGGGCGCGATGGTGTAGGGGGTGGGGCCGTCAATCGACTCGGCTTTGTAGCCGGCGATTTTATAAAACCAGCCGCGCTTGCCAATGAGCTTGCCGACGGCCGAGCAGGCGGCCGCAAACAGGATGCGCAGGGTGCCGCACTCCCGCAGCGCCATCTCCATGGTCTCGGGGATTCCGAGCCCGATGCCGTAGGGGGACTTGTACACAAATTTCACAAGAAATTTCGCCAGCGGCCGCGGCTTGATGTCGGCGACCGGAATGGCCCTGCGCTGGGAGCAGGCGACCGACTTCTCGCTGCACACGAGGATGTCGCCGTCCTTCATGTGGGGCGCCGCGTATTTTTTGGCGACCTCGGCGATGTCGTCGGCCGGGGTGACGACGTGGGTGCGCACCGCAAGGCGGCACACCTTGCCGCCGTCCACCTCAATGCTCTCATTTTTGCCGGGGTTGGCCTGCGGCACATAGGGCTCCTCTTCGGGGAGAGTTTCAGGCACTTCCGGCTCCTTGACCTCGGTCTCAATGAGGGGCAGCACTTCAAGGAAAATGATGTCGTCCCGGTCGGCGGCGTCGCCCTCGGCCAGAATGCAGGCCCGCCCCGCGACCACGCCGCCCGCCTTCTCAATGAGGGCCTCGACGGCCTTTATAGACTCGCCGGTCGAGATGACGTCGTCGACAATCAGCACCTGTTTCCCCTCAAGGCTCTTGGCGTCGGCCCCGTCGAGGTAGAGGGTCTGCCGCCGCTCGGTCGTGATGGACTGCACCTCGACCGAGAAGTAGCTCGACATGTAGAGTTTTGGCGACTTGCGGGCCACGAGATACTCGGGCGCGCCCGACTGGCGGGCCATTTCGTGGAGGAGCGGAATGCCCTTGCTCTCGGCCGTGATCATGATGTCGTGCGCCGGCGCCCGCTTTAGAAGCTCAGCGGCGCAGTTTACGGCGAGCTCCACGTCGCCCAAAATGACGAAGGACGCGATGGACAGCCCCTCTTTGAGGGGGCAGATGGCAAGGTCGCGCTCGCACCCCGCGACCGTCAGGTGGTAAAACGGCTCACTGCTTTTGATGATGGCAGGCATTAAACAAGTCGCTCCTTTAGCTCGGGGGTCCCGGCAAGCAGGTGGAAATGGAGGTGCTTGACGCTCTGTCCGGCGTCCTCCCCGCAGTTGGTGATGACGCGGTACCGCCCCGACACCCCGAGCTTTTTCGCAATGAGGGGAATGGCCTCGAAGACGGCCGCGACAAAGACGCTGTTGGTCTCGCAGATTTCATCCGCCGACTCATAGTGGACCTTGGGGACGACCAGCACATGCACCGGGGCCTGCGGGTTCAAATCCTTAAAGGCCGCGACCCACTCGTTTTCATAGACCATGTCCGTCCCGATGATGCCGTTTGCCAGCTTGCAAAAAATGCAGTCTTCCTGAATACCGTTCATGTCAGCCTCCAATCTGTGTTTTGAGAATGCCCTCGACGAGTTCGAGCGCATATGCCATCTTGCCCTTGTCGGTGCCGCCAGCCTGCGCGCTGTCCGGCTTGCCGCCGCCCTTGCCGCCGGCGGCCCCAGCCACGTCCTTGATGATGTTGCCGCAGTGGACGCCCATGGCGACAGCCGGCTTTGAGGCCGTCGCAAAGAAGCTCACCTTGCCGCCCTCATAGGAGGCCAAGACCGCTGTGACGCACTCTATGCGGCCCTTGAGGGCGTCGCCCACGTTTTTGAGGGCGTCCATCGACATGTCGGGCAGGACAGCGCAAATCAAAGTCAGTTCCCCAAACTTTTTGCCGGAACCCATCAGGCTCTCGACCGTCATGGCTGCGACGCGGTCCTGCAGCGCCGCAAGCGCGTGGTGGGCGTCTCTCAGCTCGGCCGCCATGCCGGCGGCCCTTGTCACAAGCTCGCCCGGTTTGACCTTCATGGCGGTGGCCGCCGCCGTGATGGCGGCGTCCTTGGCGCCGATGAAGGCTAAGAGCCCGTAGCCCGTGACGGCCTCAATGCGGCGCACGCCGGCCGAAATGCCGCCCTCGGACACGATTTTGAAGAGCCCGGCCTCGGCCGTGTTGTGCAGGTGACAGCCGCCGCACAGGTCCCG
>DATMXT010000230.1:0-2505 GCA_035561375.1 Terriglobales bacterium
AGCAGATAGTACTCAAAGACCGGTTTAAAGCCGTAGACGCGGTCGTACAGCTCCATTTGCAGATAGCAGATATAGCTTGCCTCGCCCACTTTGTATGGTCTGATTGCAATCAAATCCATTTTTACACCACCCTTTCAAGCTCACGTTTACATTGGCTCCCCCGCAATCAGGAGCCGCTTACTTGGATAGATTATATGTGTTTTGATGCGCAAACGCAATCATCTGCACATAAAAAACCAAGAGCCCCGAAGGGCCCTTGGTAAAAACTATCTCTTGGAGAACTGGGGGGCGCGGCGGGCTGCCTTGAGGCCATACTTTTTTCTTTCTTTCATACGGGGGTCGCGGGTGAGGAAGCCGGAGGACTTCAGGATGGGCCGGTAGTCAGGGCTGACCTGGAGCAGGGCGCGGGAGAGCCCGTGGCGGATGGCGCCGGCCTGACCGGAGACGCCGCCGCCCACGACCTTGACGATCATGTCAAACTTGCCGAGGGTCTCTGTGGCGACCAGCGGCTGGCGGACGATGAGCTTGAGGGTCTCAAGCCCGAAGTAGTCGTCGATGTCGCGGCCGTTGACCGTGATGGCGCCGGTGCCGGGTAGGATGCGCACGCGGGCGACAGAGCTCTTGCGGCGGCCGGTGCCGTAGAAATAGGGTTTCGTATCGTAAATGTTCATCTACTTCTCTCCTCCGTTAGGCGTTGTAGGGGACGGGCTGCTGCGCGGCATGCGGATGCTCCGGTCCCTTGTAGATTTTGAGGCGGCCAAGGCTCCTGCGGCCGATGCCGTTCTTGGGGAGCATGCCCCGCACGGCGAGCTGAATGGCCATTTCCGGCCGCTTTGCCATGAGCGTCTTGTACTGGACCTCCTTGAGGCCGCCCGCGTATCCGGAGTGGGTGCGATAGAGCTTCTGGGTCAGCTTGTTGCCGGTGAGCTCCACCTGCTCGGCGTTTACGATGATGACGAAATCGCCGCAATCGACGTGGGGCGTGTAGTCGACCTTGTGCTTGCCGTTCAGGAGCACGGCGACTTCGGCGGCGACGCGGCCCATCGGCTTGCCCGCGGCGTCCACGACATACCATTTGCGCTCCACGGTGGAAGCGTTTGCCATAAATGTTGACATTGGGTAAGACCCTCCTATAATGATCCGAACCGCCCGAAAAATCCCCGCGCGTTTTGCGGCGCTTTTTTCAGCGGTCAAAATTACAATGCTCAATCATTATAAATGTCCCGGCGGACCTTGTCAACAGGGTTTTCTCATTTTTTCAAAATAGATGACTCATACTCTCGTTTTCTCTTCCATAGTCGCGATATCTCCAGTTTTCTCGGATGTCAATTTTGATTTTCAAATGCCGCCTGTCATAGAAAGCCGGCTTTTTGCCAAACTATGACGGGGTGATCTGAATGCCCGTCTACTACAACGGAGAAATTCTCACGATGGATGAGGGCGAAAAGCCTCAAGCCGTCGCAATTCAAAACGGCATCGTCTCGGCCGTCGGCAAAATGAGCGAAGTGACGGCCGCCGCCCCGGACGAGGAGCGGGTGGACCTTGCGGGCCGCAGTCTGCTGCCCGCCTTTGTCGATGCGCACAGCCATATCACGGCGCTGGCCGAAATGGCCTGCGCCGCACACAAGCCCCAAAAAGGACGCGCGCCGACGCAGAAGGAGTGGCGCGACGGACTGCGCGTCGCCTGCGCCGAATATGTGCGGCTCGGCTACGGGACGGCGCAGGAGGGCTGCGCGGGACTTCCGGAGCTGGCGCTGCTGTCGGCCGCCGCCGAAGCCGGAGAGCTGCCGCTCGACGTCATCGCCTACTGCGGCATCGGCGTCGCCGACGAGGTTCACCGCGACTATTTTATGCATTGGAAGCACTACCGGGGCCGGTTTAAAATCGGCGGCTACAAGCTGTTTTTGGACGGCGAGCCGCGCGACGGTTCGGCCTGGACGAAGAACGGCGGCAGTCCCCGTCACACCGACACCGAGGTCGAGGAGGCCTTCCGGCGGGCCGCGGCCGACCGGGCGCAGCTTGCGGTCCACTGCAACGGAGAGGCGGCCTGCGAGCAGATGATCGCCGCCTGCCTGCGGCTGAAGTCCGCCGGCGTCCCCCTCTACCGGCCGGTCATGCTGCACGCCCAGCTGCTGCGGCCCGAGCAGCTGCCGCGGGTGGCCGAGGCCGGCATCATCCCCTCGTTTTTCATTTCGGCCATTCCCGCCTTTGGCGATGACCTGCTCAAAACACTGGGCGAACGTGCGCAGGCGCTCTGCCCGGCGGGCTCCGCCGCTGCACTTGGAATCCCCTTTACACTCCATCAGGACACCCCAGTGCTGCCGCCCGACCCCATGATGGCGGTGGACGCCGCCGTAAAGCGGCAGACAGCTTCGGGCGCAGTGCTGGGCGAGGGGCAGCGCATTACCCGCGAGGCGGCCCTTGCCGCCCTGACGGCAAACGCCGCCTACCAGCGCTTTGAGGAAAACACGAAGGGGAAGCTAAAGCCAGGCTTTTCAGGCGATG
>DATMXT010000231.1:0-2432 GCA_035561375.1 Terriglobales bacterium
ATTTCATACACATTTTCTCGGCCAATTGGAGAGCCGAGAAAATCAGGCTGTCGATAAATGACTTTATCGACAGCCTGAGGCCGCCCGTCTCCGGGCGGCCTTTCTTTGCGAAGGGCTTGAAAAAAGCCGGCCCGCGGCATATACTATGAATATCCTGACTGCGGAGGGTGTTGTTTGGAGACTGTAAGATAACTGACCGCCTGACAATGCGGCAAAAAAGAGACGGCGCGCAGCCGTCCGGCTTGTCATACGAAAAACACACTTTATAAGGAGAATGCACTGTGAAAATGAACCCCGCAAAGGAGATTGTGCGCTGACCGGGAGGTCGCGTACAGTCGTTACAAGACCTCCCGATAGGATTTCAGAATTCTGTTAGGAGGAAACCCCCATGACACGGGAAAACAAGAGAAAATCCTTTGAAAAAGGATATTATAAAACCCACGCATGCGACGACACATTCACCTGCAAGGTCTGCGGACGGCTTGTGACGCCGGGCGGCGCCGGAACCGAGCATCGAAATCACTGCCCGAACTGCCTCTCAAGCAAGCACGTCGACGAAGAGCCGGGGGACCGCCTCTCTGAGTGCGGAGGGACGATGGAACCCATTGCCGTATGGGTCCGGAAAAACGGGGAGTGGGCCGTCATTCACCGCTGCACCCGGTGCGGCAAGATGAGCTCCAACCGCGTGGCCGCCGACGACAACCCGATGAAGCTCATGTCCATCGCAATGAGGCCGCTCACGGCCCCGCCTTTCCCGATTGAGCGTATTGTTGAGATGACACGGCTCATGGGCGGCGACGGCCAAATGAAATGACGCACGGCATAGGAGGCCGCGGGCAAAATTGCCCGCGGCCTCTTTTTGCAGTTATCGGCTTTTTCCGCTTTGTACTCGTTCCTTTGTGCATGACTTTTGCGTCTGTCAGCCGGACTGGCCGCCCATCCGGTCGGCGTACCGGGCGTTGGCGATGCCCCAGTTGACCACGTTCCACCAGTCTTCAATATACTTTGCCCGCTCGTTGAAGTGCTTGAGGTAGTAGGCGTGCTCCCACACGTCGAGATTGAGGATGGGGGCCAGGCGCAGCGGCAGCGGCGTGTCCTGATTGGCCGTCGTGATGATTTTCAGCCGCCCCGCGCCGTCGCTGACAAGCCAGGCGTACCCCGAGCCGAAGACCGACATTCCTGCGGCCGTAAATTTTTCCGCAAAGGCGTCAAAGCTCCCGAAATTCTCGTCAATCGCGTCCGCCAGCTCGCCGATGGGGGCGCCGGTCGAGGAGGGGCTCATGCCGTTGAAATAAAACCGGTGGTTGTACACGCCGCCGGCGTTTCGCAAAATGGGCACGCCGGTGTCGGGCGGCATGCGGTTTGCCGTCATGATGAGCTGTTCAAGCGTGAGCCCCTGAAGCACCGGCCGGTCGGTGAGGAGGTTGTTCAAATTGTCGGTGTAGGCCTGCAAATGCCGGTCGTGGTGGAGGTGCATGGTCTTGGTGTCAATAAAGGGCTCGAGCGCCGAGTAGGCGTAGGGCAGCGGCGGATTGACAAACGGATAGTGTTCCATATTGGCCCCTCCTGTCAAAAATTTTATTCTCTACATGGATATGCGGTTTATGCAAATTTGTTGCGCCTGACATTTATTGACTCTTGATTCCTGTGGCCTTCTAATGGAATATTCATGGTCGCCTGCGGAGATACTTACTTGCGAACAACTTGTTCGGAGGTTGCACCATGAACAACAGAGTCGAGATATGCGGCGTCAACACCTCAAAACTCAAACTCCTGACCGAAGAGGAAAAAGACGACTTAATGAAGCGGATTAAAGCCGGCGACAAAAAGGCCTACGACCGGTTTATCATGGGAAATCTTCGGCTTGTGCTCAGCGTGACCCAGCGGTTTGCCGGTCGCGGGGAGTGCATGGACGATCTCTTTCAGGTGGGCTGCATCGGCCTCATCAAGGCCGTCAAGAACTTCGACCTGGCGCACGGGGTCAAGTTCTCCACCTACGCGGTTCCCATGATCATCGGCGAGCTGCGCCGGCACATGCGGGACAACTCTGCCCTCAGGGTCAGCCGGTCGCTGCGCGACACGGCCTATAAGGCGCTCTCGGCCAGAGAGAGCCTGACGGCGGCGCTCTCGCGCGAGCCCACCGTCGAGGAGCTGGCTGCGGAGCTCGGCATTGAGCGCTCCGAAGTCGTGCTGGCGCTCGACGCCATTGCCGACCCGGTCTCGCTCTACGAGCCGGTCTTCAGCGAGGGGGGCGACGCGGTCTACGTCATGGACCAGGTGGCCGACCCCGTCGACAACGAGCAAAATTGGCTTGCCGAGCTCTCCATCCGCGAATCCATCGCTTCGCTGCCCGACAGGGAGAAGCGCATTCTTGCCCTGCGCTTTTTTGAGGGCAAAACGCAGGTCGAAGTGGCCGAAATCGTGGGCATTTC
>DATMXT010000232.1:0-4916 GCA_035561375.1 Terriglobales bacterium
ATAATAAACAGGCGATAATTATCCATCGGTTACACCGCATCCCAAAAGAGGGACGCCAAGCGGGGAGAGCCGTGTGAAAAAAATGCGGCGCATTTTGGCGGGCTGGCGGCCATCCAAAATGACTGTCGCCCGGGAAAACCGGAAGGCGGCGCCCAAAGAGCCTTCAAAACCCTCGCACAGCCGCCTTGGAGCCCGTATAAAAATGAGAATACCCGGGTGCATACACACCGGGCAACTCGATACTATGCGGCATACCATATGGCGTAATCATGAATATTTTTGTGCTGCGCAGCGTACCCGAAAGTCTTTCCGAATGCCGTAAGCGCAGCCCCATCGCGCGGGTTTTGACCCGTCCGGCTACGCGGATTCGCCCGGCTCGCCGTCAACTGCGGCGGCATTGACCGCGGCCTCAATTGCGGCGTCGACGGCGGAGGAATTGCCGCCCGTCACCCGGATGACCTTGATTTCGACGCGGCGGTTGGCCGCCCGGCCGTCCTCGGTGCTGTTGTCGCCAATCGGGTCGTAGTGGGAATACCCCGCAATCGACATTTTTGACTGCACAAGGCCGCAGTTTGTGCAGAGATATTGCAGCACCGAAATGGCTCTGTCGGCCGAGAGCTCCCACGCAAAGGTCGTGATTTGCGTCTCTGCGCCGGTCTGCGCCGTATGGCCGCCAATCTCAATGGTCTCGGTGTACTCGTTTACTTCGGACAGCAGCGTCCCCACATATTGCAGGACCTCCACGCCGTTTTGCCGCATGCGGGCGCTGTCGGGATAGAACAGCACGTTGTCCTTGAATTTGAACTTGATAAAGGAGTCGCCTTTTTCGAGCTCAATGAACTCGTCGTATCCGTTGTCCTCTATGCCGGCCTTGAGCTTTGCGTAGAGCGCGTCAAATTCCTGCGCCGACACCTCGTCTTCGGGCTCGGTTTCGGGCAGGCCGCCTTTGCCGGTCGGCACGATGACCGAGGCGTTGGCGGGGGAGAGCTCATTGCTGAACTGCTGGGCCAGGGCGCGGAATTTCTCCATGTTTAACACGCTCATGGCGTAGAGCACCATGAAGAGGACGAGGAGGTTGTTCATCATGTCGGAGTAGGTGATGAGCCACCGGCCCGTGTCAATTTTTGCGCTGCTTGCTTTTCGCTTCACGCTTCTCAGCCTTTCCCTTTTCAGCCTTTCCCTTCTCAGAACCGCCGGCCTTAGTCGTCGCCGTGTAAATGAGATAGGGGGAGAGCCGCTCCCGCAGGATTTTCGGGTTGTCTCCGTTGCGGATTCCGCAGATTCCCTCAATGATCATCTCTTTGATTGTCTGGCTGTATTCCAGCCGCATGCGCAGCTTGTTGGCCGCGGGGCTGCAAAAGGCGTTTGCGATGACGACGCCGTACAGCGTCGTGATGAAGGCGACGGCGATGGCGGCCGCCATCGCCTCGGGGGATTCCATGTTGGCCAGCACCTGAATGAGGCCCATGATGGTGCCGATCATGCCGTAGGCCGGCGCAAAGGCCGCCATCGAGTCGAACATGGAGATCTCGGAGGCCGTTTTTTGCTCAGTGACGGCGATGTCGGTTTCGAGATAGCTCTTAATCTGCTCAAGGTCGGCGCCGTCGATGACCATCATGATTCCGGACTTCAAAAACGGGTCGATATGGCCCGTCGCCTCTTCGCTGTCAATGATTTTCTCAAGGCTTAAAATGCCGTCCTTGCGCGCGTTCTCCGAGAGTTTGACGAGAAAATCAATGGTGTCCGACATGCTTGTCTTCGGCTCTTTGAACAGGCTGATAAAAAGCTTCGGCATCCGCTTGATGTGGTCGAAGCCGTAAGAGACAAAGACAGAGCCCACGGAGCCGCCGGCCACGATGATCATTGCGCTGAGCAGCCACAGCGCCCCGACGTTTCCGCCGTCAATCGCGTAGCCGATACCCAGTGACGCAAAGGCGATGACGATGCCAAAAACGCTCATAAAATCCATAGTACCACCTCATAAACAATGAGAATAGGTTCAAACATCACGCTTGCAAAACATCACTTTTTCCGCATGGAGGAGAGCTTTTCGCAGTAGTCGAGAAGACTTCCGGGCTCAATGGGGTGGGACGCAAACTGGGCTAAAATCCATTTCTTTTGCTGGACGCCCGCAAGGCCGGCGCGGCAGTCCTCAGTGAGCCGCTCGGCCTTCTCATACGCGACGCGGGTCATGTTCATGATTTTCCGGGCGAGTGCCCGGGAATCCTCCACAAGCTGCGCCAGTTCGGGCTCGCCGGAAAGCTCTCCTGCCCGCTTGTCGAGCTGGCGGTCAATTTGCTCTATGTGCTCAACGCATAGGCGGGTGCGCTCAAAAATGGCGTTGATTTCCCTCGCCGTGAGCTCTTCCGCTTCAATGAACCGGTCGAGCTCGCTCCTCAGTTCCCCGAGCTCGGTCAGTTTCAGGGCCGCAAGTTTTGCGCAGGACGTCCGCTCCTCGCCCATCACGGCTTTGCCCTCCTGTCGGCACCCGCCATGTGCGCCTGTGCCTCAAGGAACTTCCAGGCGTCCCGAAGGGTGCGTATGCCTTTGGCGGCGTCCTCAAGCGCATCTCTGTCCTTGCCGATGTTCGCCGCCGTCAGCTGTCTTAAAATGACGGTGTAGCACTCGGCAATCGTCTCCGACACCGTGTACCGCGCATCGAGAATGTCGCGAAGATAGGCGATGATGTCCTGCGCTTTGCGAATTCCGGCGTGCGCATCGCCGACTTTCTTTTGCTCAATGTTGCGGGACGCCATGTTGATTTGAAAAAGAGCCCTGTCGTAGAGCAGGATGACGAGTTCCCCCGGAGTGTGGGTGCTGACCGCCTGCTCGAGATAGTTTTCATATGGATTGATATCCGGCATATTTTAAGTACCTCTTACGTTTATACCGACGTTTATACCGAAAGCATGCTGCTCAGGAAGCCCGACATGGAGTTCAGCTGGGACATTGCGGTCTCCAGCGCCGTGTACTTCTTCCAGTAGGCGTCTTCCTCGTCGTTCAGCCTGTCGAGCAGGGTGTCGAGCTTGTCCTCCGCCGCCTTGATTTTCTTGGAAAAGTCCGTGGTGCCCTTGTACTCCTTGGCGGGGCTGCCCACGAGGTCCGCGAGCCGGCCGGTGTTTCCCACGGTCGAGAGGCTGTTTTTGACAATGTCGCTCACGCGCCAGAGCAGCCCCGAAGTCTGATACCGCTCGGTGGCCCTGGCCGATGTGAGGTAGTGGGAGTAAGTGACGTCGGAAGTCTGCGTGAGCAGCGCCATCACGGCGTCCGGGTCGGACTGAAGCGCTGCCAGCAGCTTGCTCGCGTCGACTGAGAGCTGTCCTTTTGCGGTATAGCTTTGCGCCTTGATGCCGATGGAGGCCAGCGACATTCCGAGGCTGTTGCCGTCCGCATCCTGCACGGCGTTCAGCATCGCGTTTCGCAGCTGGCTGTACAGCGCCGACAGGGCGGAGTCGCCGTTTAACAGGCCGCTTTTCGCCTTTTCGGTCCAGGCCTCGATTTCGCGGTCGGTCATATTCTCCTTCTGGTCGTCGGACAGGGGCCGGTACCCTTTATATACGGTCTCGTAGAGCTTGTCCGTGACGGTGTCGAGCAGTTTGTTATAGGCGCCGATAAACTCGGTGATTTTCTCGGCCGCGGCCTGCGCGTCCACCCCCACGGTGACCGTGACGCCCTCTGGCGCGTCTCCCGCGGCTTTGCCCTTGAGCGTAAACGTGGTGCCGTCAATCTCAAAGGTGTTGGAGCTTCTCGTCAGGGTGACAAGGCTTCCCGCGTCGGTCTCTCCGTTCATTCCCACGGTGAGGACGGCGTCGGTGCCGGCAGTCAGGCTTCCGTAGCTGCCCGTACCCCCGTCGTAGCCCAAAATCGAGGCGAGAAAGCTCCCCTCGGTGTCGGCAAGCGCAATGGCTGAGGCGCTGCCCGTCTCATTTGAGACAAGGGTGAAAGCGTCGGTGGTCTTGGAGTAGGACATTTTCACGCCGGCCTGCGAACTGTTGATGGCGTCCATGATGTTCTGGACGGAGGAGTTTGACGTAAAGGAAAAGTCGACGCCGTTAATGGAAAAAGAGAAGGCGTCGCCGGGGTTTAGGGCAAGCCCGCCGAAGCTGATGGAGGCCCTGAGCATCAACCGGTTTGAGTCGCCGCTTGAAAACCCCAGAATGTCCGAAGCCTCGCTTCCCGCCACGCCGGTGTTGCTCAGCACCAGGATGCCGGACCCGCCGTCGAGGGTCAGGGTATCCCCGTCTACCGACACGGCGGCGCGGCCGGCCCCGAAGGCGCCGTCAAGCAGCGACTGCAGCTCGTCCGCGGCTTCCTGTACCGTACCATATGGGCCGGCCCCGAAAGTCAGGGTTTTCGTCGTCCCGTCGAGCGTCACGAGCATGGATTTTCCGGCGAGCGCCGAGAGGGCGTCCGTGTCGGCCGCGAGGGTCAGGGGGGCCGACACCGGCCCGCTGCTCTTGACCTTGGCCGCCGACGCAAGGCTGACAATGTCGCTGATATAGACGTCCAAGGGCGTGGAGTTGTCGGTTGCGGTGACCGCCACATAGTTCGAAGAGGAGCTCGCCGCAAGTTTTTTCAGGTCGCTCACCGCGAACATCGAGCTGTTTGCGGTGCCGCAGTATGTGTTTTGAAAAGCGAACAGGGCGTCGGTGATGCTCTGGTAAGCCTCTTTTTTCCACTCGAGAACTTGCAGGTCCTTTTTCGCCTCATTGATTTTCGTCTGCGTCCCCTGCGTGAGTCCGTCGACGATGGTCTCGATGTCGAGTCCCGAGGCAAGTCCGCTGATTCGAGCCGAGTTGCTGATTGTGGCCATGCGTTTTCTCCCTCCCGTTTTGCCGGTTTTCCGCAATTTGGGTTCTGAATAACATATCGGCCGGATTTCGAAAAAAATAAGAAAAAAATGTGCGGGCAAAGAA
>DATMXT010000233.1:0-12229 GCA_035561375.1 Terriglobales bacterium
TTGCACTCCGGGTAGCCCGGACAGGCCAAAAACTTGCCGAACCGCCCGTTTTTAATGACCATTTTGCGCCCGCACAGCTCGCAGACCTCGTCGCTCTCCTCGTCCGGAACCCGGAACAGTTGGCCGCCGAGCTCTTTTTCGGCCTTTTTGAGCTCACTGTCAAAGCCCGCGTAAAACTCCCCGACCGTCTTTTTCCACTCGACCTCACCGGCCTCGACCTTGTCGAGGTTGTCCTCCATGTTGGCTGTGAACTCGACGTCGACGATGTCGTTGAAGTGGTCTTTCATGAGCCCCGTCGTCACAATGCCAAGCGGAGTCGGCTTAAAGGACTTGCCCTCCTTGATGACGTACTCTCTCGACTGGATGGTCGAAATGGTCGGCGCGTAAGTCGAGGGGCGGCCGATGCCGTTTTCCTCAAGCGCCTTGATGACGCTGGCCTCGGTGTAGCGGGGGGGCGGCTGGGTGAAGTGCTGCTCGGGGTCGAGCTCCTCAAGGGTCAATATCTCGCCTTTTTCGAGTTCCGGCAGCTTGCCGGCGCTCTCCTCCGCCTCCTCCGTCGTCTCCTCGTAGACGGCCGTAAAGCCCGGGAACTGCACCGTGTGGCCGCTGGCCTTAAAGAGGTAGTCCCCGGCCGTGACGTCGACGCTGACGACGTTTAAGACCTGCGACTCCATCTGGCAGGCCAGAAAGCGGTCCCAGATGAGCTTGTAAAGCCGGTAGGAGTCGCGCGGAATGGCCCCCTTGACCTTTTCGGGCGGCAGCATCATCGTGATGGGCCGGATGGTCTCGTGGGCGTCCTGCGCGCCGCCGCGCGACTTGTAGCGGCGGGGCGTCTGCGGCCGGTAATCCTCGCCGTAAGTCAGCCCGATATAGGTGCGCACCTCGTCCAAGGCCTCCTCCGAAATGCGAAGCGAGTCGGTGCGCATGTAGGTGATGAGGGCGGTCAGGCCCACACCCTCGACTTCAATGCCCTCATAGAGCTCCTGCGCGATGGACATGGTCTTCTTCGAAGTGAACCCGAGCCGGCGGGCGGCCTCCTGCTGCATGGTCGGCGTCGTGAAGGGCGGCGCCGGACTGCGCTTTTTCTGACTCTTTTTGACGCTTTCGACCCGGTAGACGGCGTTTTTCACGGCGTTGGCAATTCCGGTCGCGACAGTGCCGTCCGGCAGCTCGAGTTTGCCTTTAGCCGTGCCGTGAAAGCGCGCCGTGAAGGAGGCGCCGTTCGATTTTGCCAGAAGCGCGTCAATGGTCCAGTATTCCTCCGAGACAAAGGCCTCAATCTCCTCCTCGCGGTCGACGATGAGCCGCGTGGCCACGCTCTGCACCCGGCCGGCCGACAGCCCCTTGCGCACTTTGTTCCACAAAAAAGGGCTGATTTTATAGCCCACCAGCCTGTCGAGAACCCGACGGGCCTGCTGGGCGTCCACAAGATTCATGTCGAGCGGGCGGGGATTTTTAATGGCCTTCTGCACTGCGGACTTCGTGATTTCGTTGAAGGTGACCCGGATGGGCTCAGACGGGTCCAGCCCCAGAATCTGGGACAGGTGCCAGGAGATGGCCTCTCCCTCGCGGTCGGGGTCGGTTCCGAGGTAGACTTTTTTTGCGGCCTTCGCCTCTTTTTTGAGTTCGCGAATCAGCTCTCCCTTTCCGCGAATCGCGATGTAGTTGGGCTCGAAGTTATTGTCAACCTCGATGCCCAGCTTACTTTTGGGCAGATCGCGCACATGCCCCATTGAGGCGACGACACGATAGTTGTTCCCCAGATATTTCCGTATGGTCTTGGCCTTGGCCGGCGACTCCACGATCAGTAAATTTGCCATCCTACTTCCTTTCCGTCCTATCAAATCTGCCGTCGGGCAGTTTTTTTATCGTTCCTTTATGTATGAGCTGCGTGAGCGTTTCGTTAAGCAGGTACTCCTCCATCCCCGAGAGCCGCATAAGCAGCCGGGGCGACATCCCGCCGCCCGACGCCAGGAGGGCTGACAGCCTCTCCTCGTCCCGGCTCAGGGCCGCGCTGCCCGCCGCGGGTCTCGCGGGCAGGTATAGTTTCTCGGGGTAGAGGGCGATATATTCCGCCAAAATGTCGGCGGGCTCCGTGACGGCTCTGGCCGACAGAGACTTGATGAGCCCGTTTGTCCCCTTTGAGGCCGGCGACGTGACGGGGCCGGGCAGCGCAAAGAGGTCCCGGTCCTGGTCGAGGGTGTGGCGGGCAGTGGCAAGGGCCCCCGAAGGCTCCCCCGCCTCCGCGATCAGGGTGCCGTAGGAGAGACCACTCACGATGCGGTTGCGGATGACAAAGCTGTTTTTCTCCACCCGGCACTCGGGATAGTATTCGCTGAGCACGACGCCGCCCGTCTTGAGAATCTCCTCGTAAAGCCCGCTGTTCACATATGGGTAGACCCGGTCGTGCCCCGTCGCCATGACGGCCGCCGTCCGCCCGCCGCCCTCAATTGCCCCGCGGTGGGCCGCGGCGTCAATGCCCTCGGCAAGCCCCGACACAATCGTGATACCGCATCCGGCAAGGGCTTTTGCAAAGTCGGCGGCGCAGCTCTCCCCGTACGGGGTGCACCCGCGGGTGCCGACAATGGCCAGCGTCAGCGGTTTTGTCAGGGCCGAAAGGTCGCCCTTGTAGTAGAGGGTCACGGGCGGCTGGGCGATGTGGCTCAGAAGCGGTGGATAGTCCTCCTGCCATGGGTGAGTGACCTCGACTTTATATTTCCGGCAGTTTTCCTCAATATATTTTGCGCCGGCCATCGACTTGTCACTGAGGGCGCGAAGCTCGGCGCCCGTCAGCAGTCCGGTCGCTGAAAGGGCCTCGCGCCCCGCATTATAAATTTCAAGCGGGGAGCCAAAACAGTCAAGGAGCCGGAAGACGCAGGGCGCGTCGGGCGGCAGGACCCCCGCCAGCCACAGCGCGTGGATGTCCGCCATCGACGTCTCCTCCCCTCCGGTTTGCATTTCTCTCTATCGTCTGTTTTTAAAATATATTTCTTCCGAACAGCTCCCACAGCAAAATGGCGGCCGCCGCGGGCGCCGACAGCGATTCGGTCACTCCCGCCATCGGGATGACCACCACCCGGTCGCACAGCTCGAGCAGCTCCCCCGACATGCCGGCCCCCTCGTTTCCGACGGCGACGGCGCCGCTTGTAAGGCTTTGGCCGCCCAGTTTTACGGCGTCGGCCCGTAGGGCGCTTCCCCACAGCGGCAGGCCTGCCGCCGCAAGCGCCGCCTTTGCGGCGTCCGGCGCCTCAAAGGTACAGGTCGGCATTCGAAGCGCCGAGCCCATGCTGCCCCGCAGCACCTTGGGCGCGTAGATATCGACCGCCTCGCCGCAAAACAGCACGCCCGACAGCCCCATGGCCTCGGCGGTGCGCAGGATGGAGCCGACGTTGCCGGGGTTTTGCAGGTTTTCAAGCAGCACATACCGGCCGTCCGGCGCAAGGGTCAGTTCCCTCTCCTCCGGCAGCTCAAAGGCCGCCGCCACTCCCTGCGGCGTCACGGTGTCGCACAGCCGCGCAAAGGCGCGCTCGCCGACCTCCTCGGCCCGCCAGAGGCCGCACAGCTTGTAGCCTGCCGCCAGCGCCTCATCAATCAGCTTTTGCCCCTCGACCAAAAACCGGCCCTGCCGCTTTCTGCCCTTGGAGGTCAGAAGTTCAGCGGCCTCTTTGACGCCAATCACAGCTTGCTGACCCTCGAGATGGCCTCGCTCTCGCCGATGACGATGAGCACATCGCCGCGCAGCAGCTTTTCATCGGGGTCGGGCGCGATGTTGAGGTCGCCGTCCGCAGTCCGGCGCAGCGCGATGACGTTGACATTGTATGCGGAGCGCACGCCGATCTCCCGCAGGGTGCGCCCCTCCCACTTGTCGGGCAGCATAATCTCCACGATGGAGTACCGGTCGGACAGCTCGATATACTCGAGAATGCTGTTCATTGAGAGGCTCTGGGCAAGCCGCGCCCCCATGTCCCGCTCGGGAAAGACCACTTTGTCGGCGCCGACTTTTTGCAGCACCCTGGCGTGCAGGTCGGACGAGGCCTTTGCGACCACTTCCCTGACCCCCATCTCCTTGAGCATGAGGGTGACGAGAATGGACGACTGCATGTCGGTCGACATGGCGACGATGACGCAGTCGAAGTTGCGGATTCCGAGCGACTGGAGCACATGCTCCTCCTTGGCGTCCCCCGTGACGGCATGGGTGATGTCGTCGCAGACGCGGGCAACCGCCTCCGGCTTCTCGTCGATGCCCAGCACTTCAAAACCGAGGTCCGAGAGCGTCTTCGCGAGATTGCTGCCAAACCGCCCAAGTCCGATGACTGCAAAAGATTTCATTCCATCCCCTCCTTACCCGATCATGATGCGGGTCTCCGGGTAGCGCACCGCCTCAATGTCGCCGCGCATGCGCGCCGTCAGTGAGATGGTAACCGTGAGAATGCCCACCCGCCCGAAAAACATGAGTAAAATGATATAGACGCGGCTGACCTCCGAGAGCATCGGCGTCAGCCCCATCGTGAGCCCGACGGTGCCGAAAGCCGAAAAGCACTCGAAAAGGGCTTCCTGCATGCCGATATGCTGTGAGGCCGTGAGCAGCATGCCGCCGCCCACCGTCAGTCCGAAGGCGATTAAGAAAATGGTGACGGCCCGCAGCACGGTTCCGATTGTGACCGACCGCTCATAGACCGTGACGCTGTGGCGGCCGCGGGCCACTGAAAGGGCCGTCAGCATGAGCACCGCAAAGGTCCCGACCTTGATGCCGCCCGCCGTGGAGCCGGATGCCCCGCCGATGAACATGAGCAGCATGGACAGCATGGCCGAGGCCGGCATGAGCGCCGTCTGGTCAATGGTGTTAAATCCCGCGGTCCTGCAGGTCACCGATTGGAACGCGGCCGCCATGACCCGCATGGACGGCTCCAGCGGCCCCAGCGTGCCGGGGTTGTCCCACTCGAAAAAGAGGAAAAAGACCGTGCCTCCGGCCAGCAGCAGCATTGTCGCCGTCAGCACGAGCCGGCTGTAAAGCGACAGCTTTTTCAGGTTCAGCGTTCGCCTGCGGGCAATGTCCTCCCAGACGAAAAACCCAAGGCCCCCGATGACGATGAGCCCCATGACGACGAGGTTGACGACGACGTCCTCGACGTAGGGGGTCAGGTTGGAGAACTGTCCGTAGCTGCCCATGATGTCAAACCCGGCGTTGCAAAACGCCGAGACCGCGTGGAAAATTCCCCTGCGGATGCCGCCCGCCACCCCGAAGTCCTTTGCAAACCGAATGCTGAGAATGACGGCGCCGGTCCCCTCGAAAAACAGGGTGCCGAACAGGATATGCCGGGTCGTGCGCACAATGCCGGCCGTGTCGAAAAAGCTCATGGCCTCTTTCATCACGAGCCGCTCGGAAAACGAGATGGTTCTGTGCAGCAGCAGCGAAAGAAGCGTCGCAAAGCTCATAAAGCCGAGTCCGCCCAGCTGGATGAGCAGCAAAATGACCCACTGCCCGAAAGTGCTCCAATAGGTGTAGGTGTCGACCACGATGAGCCCCGTGACGCAGGTCGCGGAAGTGGCCGTAAAGAGCGCCGTCAAAAAGTCGGTCGCCTCGCCCGAGCGCGATGAGACCGGGAGCGTCAGAAGGATGGCCCCCGCCAAAATGATGGCCGCAAAGCCTATGAGGACATACTGGGTGGGCAGCAGCCGCAGCCAGCGTCTTTTTTTGGCGGCAGTTTGAATAAGCAGCACCTCTTGTCATGTGTATTATATCGGACAAGACGAAAAATACAAGTGGGAATTGTGAATGTCCCGTTTTTTCAAGGTGTGCATATAGTGGCGCAGCCCTCCCCGCACCACCTTATGTGCAGGCAAAAGCAGGCGCGCGCGCCTGCTTTTGTAGGTTACAGCTGCTCTTTCGCCTTTTCGACGAGGGCGGTGAAGGCTGCGCTGTCTGCGATTGCGATTTCGGAGAGCATTTTGCGGTTGAGGTCGATTCCGGCCTTCTTGAGGCCGTACATGAACCGGGAGTAGTTGATGCCGTTCATGCTGCAGGCCGCCGAAATACGCGTGATCCAGATTCTGCGGAAGTCGCGCTTTTTGAGCTTTCTGCCGACATACGCATAGGTCAGCGATTTCATGACCGCCTGATTGGCAATTCTATAATTTTTGCTCTTGCGGCCCCAGTAGCCTTTCGCGAGCTTTAATACCTTTTTTCTTCTTTTCCGGGTAGACATAGCGCCCTTTACACGAGCCATAGTTTTCCGCCGTTTCTCCGCGCTTCAAATTTTATTTGTTGCCCGTAAGTGCCCGGACAGCGCGGTGTCCGGCAGGCGTGTGACTTCTTATTTATAGGGGATCATTTTGCGGATGACCTTGACGTTGGTGTCGTCGGCGTAAGTGGGCATCCGGAGCGTCCTCTTGAGCTTGCGGGTCTTATGGTTCAGAATGTGGCGCCTTTTGGTCGCGTTGCGCTTGATTTTGCCGAGCTTGGTGATTTTGAACCTCTTCTTCGCACCGGAGTGCGTCTTAATCTTAGGCATTGCACTTATCTCCTTTTCTTTATTTGCTCTGAATCGGCGAGATAAACATCGACATGCTGCGCCCCTCGAGCTTGGGCGCCTTTTCGACGTTCCCGCTTTGTTTGCAGGATTCCGCAAACCGGAGCAATACCTTCTCCCCCAGCGACGTGTGGGCCATCTCACGTCCTCTGAAGCGCACAGACACCTTTACCTTGTTGCCCTCGGCCAAAAAACGAAGGGCGTGGGTGAGTTTGGTTTCGAAGTCATGTGTATCGATGTTGACGGAGAGGCGAATCTCTTTGATTTCAACGACCTTCTGATTTTTGCGCGCCTCTTTATCTTTTTTCGCCTGCTCGAACCGAAACTTGCCGTAGTCCATGATTTTGCAGACGGGCGGTACGGCCTGCGGCGCAATTTTGACTAAGTCAAGATTGCTTGCGGCCGCGCGGGCCTGTGCGTCCCGCCCCGACATGATTCCGAGCTGGCTGCCGTCCTCACCGACGACACGAACCTCCTTATCGGTGATCTGTTCGTTGATGAGAAAGTCTTTTCCGGCGATTGCAAACACCTCCAAAATTCAAAAATACACAAAAATAACGGGCGGAGAAAACCGCCCGTAAACATACAGCATCAAGACGCAAATATTCGCGTCTTTTCCGTATTGACCGGGCGGCGTGGCCGCCTCGGTGAGAAAGGGTGGTCTCCATTTCTGCTTCATTGTGCTAAAGTAGTATACAATATTTTTATTGCGATGTCAACGGGTATTTCGTCGAGTTGTCAATATTTGCGCACACTACCGCAGATAATCGAACTCCACGCCGTAGATGGACACGGTGTCCCCCTCCGAAATGCCGGCCTCCTCCAGCTTGTCGTAAACGCCGGACGAGTGCAGCACCCGGTGCAGATATTGCAGCGACTCGTGGTCCGAGAAGTTGATGGAGCCCAGCAGGTTGTAGAGCCACTCGCCCTCGACGACATAGACGCCGTTCTCCACTTTGACTTCAGTCACTTTCTCGCCCCGCCCTGACTTTCCGGCAATCGTCGTCTCGCTCTCGTAAGTGAGGATGGGGGGAAGCTGCTGCAGCTTCCCCCACACCGCCTTCATGAGGGCGTCGACCCCCGAAGTCGTCGCGGCCGATATCTCAAAGCAGTCGCAGCCTTTCGCTGTCACATGCCGGCGCAGCCGCTCATACGCTTCGCCGTTTTCCGCAAGGTCGCTCTTGTTTGCGGCGACAATCTGGGGGGCCGCCGCAAGCCGCGGCGAAAACTGGGCCAGCTCCCGGTTGATGGCCTCGAAGTCCACGATGGGGTCGCGGCCTTCGCTGCCCGAGACGTCCACCATGTGCACGAGCATGCGGCAGCGCTCAATGTGGCGCAGAAAATCGTGCCCCAGCCCCTCGCCGTTCGCCGCCCCTTCAATGAGCCCCGGAATGTCGGCCATGACATAGGAGATGCCCTCGTCGACCTTGACGACTCCGAGCTGCGGGACAAGCGTCGTAAAGGGGTAGTTCGCGATTTTAGGCCGGGCGGCCGACACGACCGACAGCAGCGTCGACTTGCCGACGTTGGGAAAGCCGACGAGCCCGACGTCGGCCAGGAGCTTGAGCTCGAGCACCACGTCCCCCGCCTCGCCGCGCATGCCGTTTTTGGCAAAATGCGGGGCCTGCCGCGTGGGGGTGGCGAATTTCGCGTTGCCAAATCCCCCTTTGCCGCCCTTCGCGGCGACAAAGGGCTCCCCGTCCGACATGTCCCTGATGACAAGCCCCGTTTCGGCGTCCTTGATGAGGGTGCCGCGGGGCACTTTGACAAAGAGGTCGGCGCCGCCGCGCCCCGAGCAGTTTTTCCCGGAGCCCGGCTGGCCGTTTTCCGCGAGATATTTGCGCTTGTATTTGAAGTCGAGCAGCGTCGACATGTGGTCGTCGACCACAAAGACGACGTTGCCGCCCCGGCCGCCGTCGCCCCCGTCTGGGCCGCCGGCCGCCACATACTTCTCGCGGTGGAAAGCGACGGCGCCGTTGCCGCCGTCGCCCCCGCGCACATGGATTTTCGCCACATCAATGAACATTATATCTCCTTGTAGACCTACGATAAAAAGAGGTGTTGCTCTGCAACACCTCTTTGACATTACTGCTCTTTCGCGTAGACCGAAACTTTCTTGCGGTCCTTGCCCAGCCGCTCGAATCGGACAACTCCGTCCGCCAGAGCGAAGAGCGTGTCGTTTGACCCGCGCCCGACGTTTACGCCGGGGTGAATCTTGGTGCCGCGTTGGGTGACGAGCACGTTGCCGGCCAGCACAAACTGTCCGTCCGCCCGCTTGGCCCCGAGCCGCTTGGAGGCGGAATCGCGACCGTTTTTTGTGGAGCCTACGCCTTTTTTATGTGCCATGATTCTTCCTCCTTATGCGTTGATGGCCGTAATCTCTACCTTGGTGTAGGGCTGACGATGACCCTGCTTCCGGCGGTAGTTCTTCTTGGCCTTCATCTTATAGATGATGAGCTTCTTGCCTTTGCCGGTCTTGACGGCCTTTCCGGTGACCGTGACGCCCGTGAGCGCCGGGGTCCCGAACTTGACGCCGTCCTCCGTGCCGACGGCCAGCACCTGGTCGAACACGACTTCGCTTCCGTCCTCGGCGCCGAGCTTCTCGACGTAAATGACGTCGCCGGCTTCGACTTTGTACTGCTTGCCTCCGGTGACAACAACTGCGTACATGACTTTCTTACACCTCTCTCCTATTTCATTGGAGTCGCGCTAACGAGGGCGGGGCAGATACCCACTTTGGCCCTTTATATGCGGACCTTAATAGTGTATCAAGATTTTTGAGCCTTGTCAATAGCCAAGTTTCGAAGCTCGCTCTGCTGGAGCTTTGCCGCCGTAATCGTGTTTTTGAGCAGCATCGTGATGGTCATGGGGCCGACGCCGCCCGGCACCGGCGTGATGGCCGAGGCCTTTTTGGCGACCTGCTCAAAGTCCACGTCGCCGCAGAGCTTTCCGTCGACGTGGTTCATGCCGACGTCAATGACGACGGCGCCCTCCTTGACCATGTCGGCCGTGATGAACTTGGGCCTGCCGATGGCCACAATCAGAATGTCGGCACGGCGGGTCACTTCGGGCAGGTCCTTTGTCTTGCTGTGGCAGACCGTGATGGTGCCGTTTTTATGCATGAGCAGCATGGCCTGCGGCTTGCCGACGATGTTGCTGCGCCCGACGACGACGCACTCGCTGCCCTCGACCGTGACGCCCGACCGCTCTAAGAGCTCCATGACGCCGGCCGGCGTGCAGGGGGCAAAAGTGCTGCTGCCCAGCATGATTCGCCCGACATTGGCGGGGTGGAATGCGTCGACGTCTTTCCGCTCGTCAATGCCCTCGATGATGGGGCCGGCGTCGAGGTGTTTTGGCAGCGGAAGCTGCACTAAAATGCCGTTGATGGCGGAGTTGGCGTTGAGGGCGGCAATGAGCGCCTCAAGCTGCTGCTGTGTCGTCTCGGCCGCGAGCCTGTACTCCTTGACCGTGATTCCGACCTCTTCACAGGCCTTGCTCTTATTTTTCACATAGACCTGCGAGGCGGGGTCGTCCCCGACCAGCACGACGGCAAGTCCCGGCGCCTTTTCCATGTCGGCCACTTCACTTGCGAGTTCCGCGCGAATCTTGGCCGAAATGTCCTTGCCGTCAATGATTTTGGCCATGGGTCTGCTCCCGCTCCCGTCCGCGGACGCTTCAAGGGCGGTCCCGTCCCCGGCGTCTTTATTTTTCCTCAGCAGCATGATGATTGAAATGGCGACGGCCGCGACCCCCACGAGCTGGGAGATGCGAAATTGCCCGACATAGAGGCTGTCAACCCGAAGCCCCTCAATGAAGAAGCGGCCAAAGCCGTACCAGCCCATGTAGCTCCAGAACACCCGGCCGTCCCGCTTTTTGCGGCGGAAGACCAGCAGCAGCAAGACAAATCCGAGAATGTTCCACAGCGACTCATATAGAAATGTGGGGTGGACGGCCGTCACTTCGCCGTTTATGACGAGCTCCATGCGCCAGGGCAGGTCACATGGCCCTCCGAAGGCCTCCTGGTTGACGAAATTCCCCCACCGGCCGATGGCCTGCCCCAAAATGACGGCCGGCGCAAGGCAGTCGAGCACCCGCATGAGCGGCAGCTTTTTGATGCGGCAGTAGAGCAATACGACGGCAAGCCCCGAGAGAATGGCGCCGTAAATGGCGATGCCGCCGTTCCATATGGCAATCATCTCGTAGAAACTGTCGTACTCGCCGAGCGTCGTCAGCACATAGTATGCCCTGGCTCCGATGATGGCGACCGGCGTTGCAATCAGCGTCAGGTCAATGATGCGGTCGGGGTCAATCCCGCTGCGCTTTGCAAGGCGGGCCGCCAGCATGACGCCGAGGAAAAAGCCGGTGGCGATGATGATGCCGTACCAGTAGATGTCCTTGCCGTAGACCGAAAAAGCGACCCTGTTAATTTCAAGGTCGTATATTCCGAGCCCGGGAAAAGAGATTGCTCCGTAACCGTGTGGCATGTCCGCTCCTTTTTATGAGAGAAGATCGTATTTGTTTAAGATGATGAGCGCAATGAAAACGACGGCGAGCGCGATGCCGACCGGCGCCCAGAATGTCGGCATCGGAATGCCCGTGACGTTCATGCCGTAAAAGCCCGAAATGACCGACGGAATGGTCAGCACGATGGTCACGGCGGCCAGCACTTTCATAACCACGTTGAGGTTGTTGGAGATGACCGAGGCGAAGGCGTCCATCATGCCCGAAAGGATGTCCTTGTAGATGACCGACATGTCAATGGCCTGTTTCATCTCAATGAGCACGTCGTCGAGCAGGTCCTCGTCCTCTTCCATGAGCTTGACGGTGCGCCCGCGCATGAGCTTTTCAAGCGTCAGCTCGTTTGAGCGCAGCGAGGTCGTAAAGTAGACGAGGGATTTTGTCAGCTCCATCATCTGAATGAGCTCGCGGTTTTTCATGGAGTGCTGGAGCCTGTCCTGTATGTCGGAGGAGATTTTGTCGATGTTGCGCAGGTACTGGTGGAAGTAGCCGGTGGCCCGCATCATGAGGGAGAGGGCAAAGCGGACGCGCGCGCCGGTGTTGGCGTTGCGCATGCGCCCCTCCTCGCAGTCCGAAATGACGTTGTTGCTCTTCGAGCAGATGGTGATGACGTTGTCTCCATGTAAAATGATGCCGACCGGCAGTGTCGAATAGACCACCGTCTCTTCGTTTTGCTCGGCAATCGGCACGTCGGTGATGATGAAGGTCTGCTCCTCTTCAACCTCGATGCGCGGCGACTCCTCGGCGTCAAGCGAGGACTTGACAAAGCCTGAGTCAAGTCCGAGTTCGCGTAAGAGAAAGTCGATTTCCTTGTCGGTGGGCTCGACGGCGGAAGCCCAGCCTCCGGGCAGCAGCGAGTCTGTTTTTACAAGCCTGCCCGCCTCCGTCTTGAAAAATGTCAGCAAGGTGATCACGCCCTTCTTCAGCCGGGCGCAATTCGACACTGCTCCCGGCCGCTTCTATTTTTTTGTATGGGAACGCTACTTCGTCCCGGGTCGGGATTCATGTCGGACTCCTCTCCGCCTTGTGGCATTATTATTAACCGTTTGATTATAGCATAAACCGCTTCCAATGGCAAGTCCCGCGGGTGCGGGAGCGGCCGTTTGTCTTTGGGGCTTGAAAGGCCCGACGGCACAGCCGTCGGGCCAAGAATGTCGAAAAAACTATGGGTTTTCCGCCAA
>DATMXT010000234.1:0-2294 GCA_035561375.1 Terriglobales bacterium
GGAATTTAACCGGCAGCCCCGCCGAGAGCTACATCGAAAAGCGGCAGCTCTCCCCCGCCACCGTCACCCGCTACGGGCTGGGCTACGCGCCGGACAGTTGGGACGCGCTTCTCACCCACATGAAAAAGCTCGGGTACGACGAGCCGCTTTTACGCCGGGCGGGGCTTGCGGCGGTGGGCCAGAGCGGAAAATATTACGACGTTTTCAGAGGCCGCCTCATCTTCCCCATCATCGACGTGCGGGGCGACGTCATCGCTTTCGGCGGGCGGGTTTTGGGGGAAGGGACGCCCAAGTACCTCAACTCCCCCGACACGCCGGCCTTCAAAAAAAGCCGCTCGCTCTTCTCTCTCAACTTCGCAAAGGCCGTCAAGGGCGACCGGCTCATTCTGGCCGAGGGGTACATGGACGTCATCGCGATGAATCAGGCGGGCTTTGCCGAGACCGTGGCGACACTCGGCACCGCCCTGACGACCGAGCAGGCCAAGCTCATGAGCCGGTACGCCAAAGAGGTCGTCATCGCCTACGACACCGACGAGGCCGGGCGCAAGGCGACCGAGCGGGCCATCGGCATCCTGTCGGCCGCGGGGCTGAAAGCCCGGGTGCTGCGCTACGAGGGGGCCAAGGACCCGGACGAGTACATCAAGACCTACGGCGCCGCGGGGCTGCGCCGCAAGTTAGACAGCTCCTCCACCTCCATCGACTACCAGATTGAGCAGGCGGGGGCCGGCAAAAACCTGTCCGACCCAAACGACAAGGTCGAATACCTCAAGTCCGTGGCCGTCATTTTGGCCGGAGTCGGCAGCCCCGTCGCCGTCGACGTCTACGCCGGCCGGGTGGCCGCCGAAATGAAAGTGGACAAGCAGAGCCTGCTCACCGAGGTCGGCCGCATCGCGGCTGCCTCCCGTAAAAAAGAGGCGGCCAGAGAAGTCACCGAGGAGCGCCGGCGCATCACGTCGGGGCCCAGTCCCCGCGTCAACCCGCAGCGGGCGGCCAACCTCAAAGTGAGCCGGGCGGAGGAGGGCGTCATCTGTCTGCTCTTCTCAAACCCCGAATATCTCGCGGCGCTTGCCGGGCAGCTGTCGGAGGACGACTTTGCCACCGAATTTAACAAAAAAGTCTTTTTAACCCTTAAAAACGTCATCGAAACGGGCGGTGTGCCTGATATTTCCGATTTTTCGGAGCTCGAAATGTCTGAAACGGGCGCAATTGCGGGAATGATAGGCCTTAAGGAGCAGCTCGCCGGAACGATGGACGAACTTTTGCAGTTTATAGAGACCCTGCGCCGCGCGCGGCAGCGGCGCGGGCTCTCCGCAGACGATCCGGAGGCTCTTAAAAAGTACCTTGAAACACTGGCGAAATAAAAACGGGACAGTACATAAAAAAGGAGCAGCAGCAGTGAACAACAACATGGAAAAGCGTCTCACCATAAAAGAAATTCTTGAACAGGGCAAGGCCAAGGGCTCGCTTTCGGGGCGGGACCTGGTTGCATTTATCGACGAGTCGGACCTCGACGTCGACGCCATCGACAAGCTGTACGACGCCATTGAGTCGGCCGGCATCAAAATTGAGGACGACTACGACGAGGCCGTCATCCCGGCCCTCGACTTCGACATTGACGAGGACATTCAAGACGAGGAAAAGGACATCGACATCGCCCTGACTGCCGACGGGCTGGCCATTGACGACCCGGTGCGCATGTACCTCAAGGAGATCGGCAAAGTTCCGCTGCTCTCGCCCGAGGAGGAGATCGGCTACGCCAAGCGCATGGCGAACGGCGACGACATCGCCCGCCAGAAGCTGTCCGAGGCCAATCTGCGCCTCGTCGTCAGCATCGCAAAGCGGTATGTCGGCCGCGGAATGCTCTTCTTGGACCTCATTCAGGAGGGCAATCTCGGCCTTCTCAAAGCCGTCGAAAAGTTCGACTACACAAAGGGCTACAAGTTCTCGACCTACGCCACCTGGTGGATAAGGCAGGCCATCACGCGGGCCATTGCCGACCAGGCCCGGACCATCCGCATTCCGGTGCACATGGTCGAGACCATCAACAAGGTCATGCGGGTCTCCCGCCAGCTCCTGCAGGAGCTGGGGCACGACCCCAGTAGCGAGGAAATCGCGACCGAAATGAACATGTCGGTCGAAAAAGTGCGGGAGATCATGAAAATCGCGCAGGAGCCGGTCTCGCTCGAGACCCCCATCGGCGAGGAGGAGGACAGCCATCTCGGCGACTTCATCCCCGACGACGACGCCCCCGCCCCCGCCGAAGCCGCCTCCTACACGCTGCTGCGGGAGCAGCT
>DATMXT010000235.1:0-3706 GCA_035561375.1 Terriglobales bacterium
GAAATAGGGTTATTGATGGAGATGTTTCTTTTTGTGAAAGTTTTTGCAATGTCACCAAAATACATGAAAAATGTTAGTTAAAATCACAACAATGCTTTACGACTGCACGGTAATTTGGCCAAAACGGATGGCGTCGAGCACAGCTTTTCTTGTAAGATTTGGCAGTTCCATGTGAATGAGGGGTTCCGGGATGGACTCCATATAATGCGCGTCGGAGTTTTCGAGGACGCCGTACCTTGCGGAAAGCTCCGGCGCGAGGCCGGCGAGCCGGTCTCTGCCGCCGACTCTTGTCACCTCAATCGTTTTGAAGTCGAGCTCCGGGGGGAAGGCGCCCAGCACCGAGAGAATGGAATAGGCGTCTCTATCGACATGGGCCGGCACCGCCACCCCGCCGTACCCTGCCACAAGGGCCGGCACCTCTTCAATGCGGATGTCGGTCGCCATCGTGAGAAGCCAGGGGTATTCGGCGACCGTCTTGTCGTCCTCGTCCATGACGGTCTGGTTGCCGAAGACTTCAACGTCGTTTTTGACCTTGACGAGCTTTGTCTCGACATAGGCGTCAAAGGCCATGGCGTCTTCGAGCGCTTCAAAGAGGCAGAGGACGTGAATTTCCTCCGCCGTGTTCAGTTCCATGCCCGGCAGCACCAAAATGCCGAAATGGTCGCCGAGGGCCAGGGCCGCCGGCGTATTTTTGCAGGTGTTGTGGTCGGTGAGCGCAATGACGTCGAGCCCCGCGAGCTTTGCGAGGCCGACGAGGTTGTTCGGGGTCATCTGCCCGTCGCCGCAGGGGGACAGGCAGGAGTGCATATGGAGGTCGTAGGCGTACTTCACAGCAGTTTCCCAAGGGCGGCCGCCGCCGCAAAGGTGGAGAGGCCCGTCGAGAGCAGCGTGACGCCGTTTTGCGCCGCACGCTCCAGCACCTCGGCGTCGGGCTGAGCCCCCTCGGTGATGACGATGCAGGAGACCTCGGCCAGGACCGCGATGGCCACGATGTTTACATTGGTCATGACCGTAATCCAAGCGCTGTGGCTCCCGGCCCGGCCGATGACCCAGCTGAGCAGGTCGCAGCAGTAGCCTGCGGCCACCTCTTTTTCAAGCCCCTCGGGGCAGGTCAGCACCGTGCAGCCAAGGGGTTCGAGCAGCTCTTTGACGCGCAAAATTCACTCCCCCACTTTCTTTCCGGTCTCCCCCGCCAGAATGTTCGGCGGGAGTTCAAGCTGGGAGAACATCCCGGCAATTTGTTTTCTTAAGACAAAGGTGCAGTCGCTCTCGCGGCCGTACCCCCGCACGACGTCCTCGGCAAAAGTCTTGCAGCTGGGCGCGCCGCAGGCCCCGCAGTCGATTCCGGGGAACTTCTCCACAAGGTCGTTGATCTGTTTGACCATGCGCAGGGCCTCCTCCCGGTCGGAGCTGAGCCCCCGGGCCGGCGACGCCAAGGCGTTGTCGGCGTAGATGATGTCGAGGTCCGCGCCGTCCTCCTTGAACTTGTTCATGGAGACCGGCAGGTACTTGCGCAGCATGTGAATTCGGGCCTTGGCCACAAAGGGGTTTTCGACCGTGAGCACCCCGCCGACGCAGCCGCCGGTGCAGGCGTTCAGCTCTATGAAGTCGACATCGTTGAGGCGGTAGTTCTCGACCTCGTCAAGCACCTGAATGCAGTTGTCAATGCCGTCGGCCGCCACATAGATGTCCTTGAGCAGCGCCGTCGCCTCGCCGCCCGAGGCGGCCCAGCCGATGCCGATGATGCCGGAGTGGGAGAGGCGCTCGGGCTCGTCGATTTTCTTGATTTCGCTGCCGATGCGAATATACAGGTCGCTCATGGACAAAATGCCGTCGACCTTGCCGTAGTTGCCGGCAATGGGGGCGAGGCAGGCCGTCATTTTGGCGGGGCAGGGCGAAATGAAGAAAATGCCGATCTCGTCCTCCCTCAGACCCGTCTGCCGGACAGCCCTGCGCCTGGCGATGTTGGCCGCGACCTCAATGGGCGGGCGCACCGGCAAAAGGTGGTTTGAGAGGTCCGGAAACCGGACGTTGACAAGCCGCACGACGGCGGGGCAGGCCGTGCTGATGACGGGCTTAGGCACCTTGCCCTCGGCGATGATTTTGCGCGAGTAGTCCGAGACGATCTCGGCGGCGCGGGAGACCTCAAACACATCGTCAAACCCGATGCGCTTGAGGGCGGTCAGCACATAGTCGATGTCCTCGACGCCGGGGAACTGCCCGTAGAGCGAGGGGGCCGGAATGGCGACCGTCCACTTGAACTTGCCCTCGAAGTCCTCGAGTTTGTGAATGATGGCCCTTTTCGCGTGGTGCGGACAGACCCGAATGCAGTTTCCGCAGTCAATGCACCGGTCGCTGATGATTTTGGCCTTGCCGCCGCGCACGCGAATAGCCTCGGTGGGACAGTGGCGGATGCAGACCGTGCACCCCTGACACTTATCCTCGTCGAGGCTGACCGAGTGGAAACCGAAAGGCTTGTATTCCTGTGAAGTCATCATAATTAAGGTGGCGGGAGTCGAACCCGCATCGGTTTTCATGGGCGGATTTTCGCCCATGCTTCGGAAAATCTCTTGCAAATACGCCAGTATTCGCTGCGTGATTTTGCTTGCCTGAACAAAAATCCGCTCCATGAAAACTGCTTCGCACCGGGCGCCAGGCAATTTTCGAGTGATTTTCGTCACGGCAGACGCCGCCTTGCTGACGCAAGGCAAGGATAACAAGACGAAAAGCGCCGAAAAGGGCCGGCGCCCGGCGGTGTGTGTTCGATTCCCGCCGCCTTAAGTATAGAAGTCCATCGTCACCGTAGTTCCGACTCCGACGGTGGATTCAATCAAAAGGCTGTCGGAATACCTTTTCATGTTGGGCAGGCCCATGCCGGCGCCAAACCCGAGCGACCGGACGCTGTCCGGCGCCGTCGTGTAGCCCTCTTTCATCGCAAGCTCCACATCGGGAATGCCGGGACCGCTGTCCGTGAGTACGACTTTCACGTGGGTCGGCTCGACCGTGACCGCGGCCTTGCCGCCGTGGGCGTGAATGACGATGTTGATCTCCCCTTCATACATGGCGACCGACACCCTTCGCACAAAATCCGGCGACATGCCGACCTGCCGCAGCATGCGCTTGACGTCGCTCGAAGCCTCGCCGGCCGTCGTAAAGTCGTCGCCGCTGATTTCGTACTCAATGCACAGTGATTCGCTCAAACTTTAAACCTCCCCGCCGAGTCCCGCCGAATAGAGTGTGCCGCTGACCTGATACATCGGGGAATCGGTGCTCATGAGCACGATTTCCCGGTCTTTCGCAAGGCGTACGATGGTGCTGTCGGGCTGCTTGTTGCGGACAAAGACGATGCAGATCATGTCCATCATCTCGGCCGTGCGCACGACCTGCGGGTTCAGCAGGCCGGTGATGAGTACGGATTTGCTCTTGCCTAAGGCCAGCACGTCGCTCATCATATCGCTTGCGCAAGCGCCGACCGCTTCCCGGCCGAGCTGGTCCTCACAGCAGATGACCTGCGCCGCAAGCAGATCCCTGACCTCGCTCAGTTTCATTGCCGTCCTCCCTATTTCTAAGTTTTTCGTGAGTCGCCAAAAAAGCCCTTTTTCACTTGCTGTACCGGCAGCAGTTTTCGGGGGTTCAAACTCTTCTTAAAAAACATACGGCAGATCGTAGAATCGTTAACAATACCCGTTTATACTATACCATGTTT
>DATMXT010000236.1:0-2488 GCA_035561375.1 Terriglobales bacterium
CCTCAAACGCAAGGCCAATGCTCTTTGCAAGTTCCCGGGCCTGTTCATCCGTCTCACACGCGTAAAAGTCCGCACCCGTATAGGTCTTTACGGCGTCGTTCATGGTCAGGCGGCGAAAAGGCGGCGTCAGGTCAATTTCCGTGCCCTGGTAGCTGATCTTTGTGGTGCCCAGCACCGTTTTTGCGCAGTGAGCGATGAGATCCTCCACCAGAGACATCATGCCGTTATAGTCCGTATAGGCCTGGTACAGCTCCAGCGTGGTGAACTCCGGGTTATGCTTGTAGTCCATGCCTTCGTTGCGGAATATGCGGCCGATCTCGTATACGCGCTCCAGACCGCCCACAATGCATTCCTTAAGCGGAAGCTCGGTTGCGATGCGCAGGTACATGTCGATGTCCAGCGTGTTGTGGTGGGTGATGAAGGGCCTCGCGTTTGCGCCGCCAGAGATGTTGCTTAAAATGGGCGTCTCGACTTCGATATAGCCGCGCCTGTCGAGGAATTCCCGCATATACCGGATGATGAGGCTGCGCTTGATGAAGGTCTCCTGCACGTCCTCGTTCATGATGAGGTCTACATACCGCTGGCGGTAGCGCATCTCCACATCCTTGAGCCCGTGGAACTTCTCGGGCAGCGGGCGAAGCGACTTGGAGAGCAGTGTGAGCTCCTTGGCGTGGACCGAGATTTCGCCCCGCCGCGTCTTGAAGATAAAGCCCTTGATGCCGATGATGTCGCCGATGTCCCACCGGCGGAATTCCGCGTAGGCGTCCTCGCCCAGGTCGTCGACCTTGACGTAAATCTGAATTCGCCCGTCCCTATCCTTCATGTCGAAAAAGGAGGCCTTGCCCATCTCGCGGCGCGACATCATGCGCCCGGCAATCGTCACCTCTTCACCCTCCATGGTCTCAAAGTTCGCGAGTATCTCAGACGCGTTGCTTGTGCGGACGAATTTCACTATTTCAAACGGATCCCGCCCCTGGGCCTGCAGCTCGAAAAACTTCGCGCGCCGGATCCTCAGAATTTCATTTGAGTCCGAACTGTTGTCCATACCCTCACTTTGAGGGTGATTGTTGACGTCCATATTTTACATCCTTTCTCACTGGTGTGCGTCCGGGTCAAAGGCGATGCTGCGAATTTCCAGCACGACGGTGCCGCCCGGCGTTTCGACCGCGATGGTATCCCCCGCCTCGTGGCCTAAAAGCGCCGCGCCGATGGGGGACTCGCGTGATATTTTATTGGAGAGCGGATCGTTGTCGGCGGCGCCGACAAGCGTATAGGTGCTCTCCTCGTTAAACTCTTTATCATAGACAACGACGACCGAGCCGATGTGAACCTTGTCCTCATCAATCTCGCTCTCGTCGACAATTCGAGCTCCCGTCAGCTTGGCCTCGTTTTGCGCGATTTCAGCCTCAAGGATTGCCTGTTCGTTTTTTGCGTCGTCGTATTCGGCGTTTTCTGAGAGGTCCCCGAAACCTCTCGCCTGTTTAAGATTGTTCGCTACCTCCTGACGACGCTCGGTCACCAGATACTCCTGGCGCTTTTGCAGCGCGTCGTACTCCCTTTTTGTCATGACAAACTCGTTTGTGGCAGCCATCAAAAACTCTCCTTTACGGGGTATGTTGAAATTTCCATGTGTTAGAAAATTATATGCCGGACGGTGAATTCTGTCAATAGGTGGCGAGCGCAGCCGGTTTAAATACCTCTGCGGCGGGCTTTTGCGCCGCGGCGCTGACAAGGGCGCACCGCTCGAGCTCCGAGAGCTGTTTGGGTAGCGGCAGAGCTCTTGGGAGCGCCAGCGTCATGGTGTTGAACAGGCGGCCGTCCACGACTCTTGCCCCCCCGGCCGTCAGGTCTACGGCGAGCCTTGTCACCACCCTTGTCTCAGGCGGACAGTCGAGCAGCACGGTCACGTCGGTTTTCACCGGCCCCACTGAGGTCGTGTGGACCGCAAGCCCCGTCTCGTAGAGCAGGCGCTCGGTCAGGGGGTCGGTTTTTGTGCCGCGGGAGGTCATCACGGTCACGGAGCCGGCGCACTTCGCGGCGCATTTGAGCAGCTCGTAGCTGATATGCTCCCCCATCTCGTCCACAATCGTCATGCGCCTTACGCCCAGCGGCACGTCACAGAGCTCGGCCGCACGGGAGACCATGGCACCAAGGATTTCGGGCGCATAGCCGCGGGCTGTGATGCGCGGTATGCCGGTGCGCTCAACCGCCTGCGCGACCGACGGCAGCATAATCTCAAGCTGCCGGCTGAGCAGCACCGCCGTCGCCTTCTGCTTGCGCAGCATGAGCTCGGTGCGCCGCGCCAGTTTTCGGTCGCGGCGCGGGGGGGCGATGGCCGCCGTGACAAAAGAGCCGCCGATCTCCGGCGGCAGCACCGTCCCCGAGCACTGCCAGGAGGAGCCCTTCGCCTCTTTGTCGAGTACAAGAACAACGACCATAACACCACCCCTCTAAGAGTAGTATTATGGCCATTTGTCATTTAGAACAT
>DATMXT010000237.1:0-25709 GCA_035561375.1 Terriglobales bacterium
CATTTTCTCGGCTCTCAGAAAGGCCCGAGAAAATATGTTGATATCCTTATTTTTTAAACACGTTTAAAAAATAAGGCCAATGATATGCCGCCCGCCAGCGCGAATTCACTTCGCGCGGTCAAGGCGGTGGCAGCCCTCTACACACCGCACCTGCCCACGGCCCTATTCGGTGCTTTTCGCCTTGCCCGCCTTGCTTTGCGTAAGCATTGTGGCTTCTGCCGTGACGAAAATCCCTCGAATATTGCTCCGGGGCGGGTGCGAAGCAGTTTTGGCGGAGCGGATTTTCGTTTGGGCAAGTATTGCCGTACAGCGAATACTTGCTGTATTCGCAAGCGGTTTGCGTAAAGCCCCGGCGGAAATACGACCGCCAAAATCGGTGCGGGGAGGACTATCGCCACCTTAGGGCATCGCTCACCTGGCGGAAAACCCCCAGGTTTTTCGACACTTTGGCCGCCTCTTTTTGGGGCGGCGCATTTTTGTAAAAAGTGGCAGGGCGGATTTTCAGCATCCGCGCATGAACACCCTTCGCCTGCGCATACTGTCATTGTGGCACGCAAACTGTTTTGACACATCGTCTTGATAAGCGCGTGCCCACAGAACCATAGCTGGATGTACCCGACGGCAATAGCCTTAGGCTCTGCGTCCGGCTATGGTTCTTTTTTATTGACTCCATGACGAAGAGGGGGCGGAGGGTTATTGGACCTGCGTCCGCCTATGGTTCTTTTTTAAATTTTTGAAGGGTGTGCGCTCCGGAAAAACCTTTGTCCGCATTTCTTAACACGGCCGGCGGCTGGACAAAGTGACAACTTTATGTTATATTAGGGTTGTTGCTTTTTGCGGCAAACTTAATGAGACGGAGGAAACCCACATGAAAAAATTCACTTTAGGACTCGCGTTCCTGCTCCTGCTGGCCGTTTTTACGGGCTGCACGGCAAAGCCGGACGAAACGCCGGACGAGCCCGGCACACCGGTGACCATTGTCGTAACCGACAACGGCTGGGACAGCCAGAAGCTGCACAACGCGATCGCAAAACTTGTCGTTGAGCACGCATACGACGGATATGTGCTCTCCGAATCGACGGCCTCCTCCACGATGAACTGGCAGTCCTTAATCGCCGGCGAAGTCGACCTCGACATTGAAAGCTGGACCGACAACGTGGCCTCCTACCCGGATGACGTCGCAAACGGCGACATCATCGACGTCGGCATTCTCGTGCCCGACAGCGCGCAGGGCCTCTATGTGCCCCGCTATGTCATTGAGGGCGACGCCGAGCGTGGCATTGAGCCCATGGCGCCCGACCTGAAAACCGTCAAGGACCTCGCCAAGTACCCCGATGTCTTCCCGGACGACGAGAACGCGGCCCTCGGCCGCATTTACGGCTCCATTCCCGGCTGGATGGCCGACGAGGTGCTCTACAAGAAGTACGAGGCCTACGGCCTGGATGAATTTTATACTTACAACCGCCTTGGCAGCGAGGCCACGCTGTTCGCCTCTCTCGTGTCGGCCTACAACGTCGGCGACGCGTGGGTGGGTTACTGCTACGAGCCGACATGGGTGTCCGGCAAGCTGGACCTCGTGCTGCTTGAGGACGAGCCCTATGACGCCGACCTCTTTGCCGAGGGGCTTTGCGAATTCCCCAAGCAGGCGCTCAAAATCGTCAGCAGCAACAAGTTTGCCGGCCGCGCCCCCGAACTCGTCAGCTTCTTTGAAAATTACGAGACCGGAAGCGCTCTGATCGCCTCGGCCCTGGCCCACCTCGACGAGACCGGCGCCACCCACGCCGAGACGGCGGTCTGGCTGCTGGGAGAAAACGACGCGCTGCTCGACTCCTGGCTTCCCGCCGAAAACGCAACCGCCCTTCGCGCATATCTTGCGACACTGAGCTGACGGCCGCGGGGTTTAACCCCGCGCCGCCGGCGGATACCTTGCGCCATTCTCATCGCGGCGACGGCCGCCCAAAGGAGCTGGTCTTATTTGAACGAGTTTTTTAACAGCTATATTCTGAACTTCCCGTCGGCCTGGCAGTTTCGGCCCTCCGACGCCCTCGACAACGCGGTCAAAGCCTTTTCCCGCGATCACCAGACCTCGCTGAAGGCCATCAAGCAGGTCGTGATTGCGGGAATCGGCGGCATCCGCCGGCTGCTTCTTGCCACGCCCTGGATTGTGCTGGTGCTGATTGTCGTCGTCCTGGCCTGGCGGCTGACCAAAAAGCCTCTGGTCAGCCTGCTCTACGGCGGGATGCTCATCTTTATCGGCAGCTGCGGCTTTTGGGGCCACATGATCGAGAGCCTGAGCCTTGTCATCGTCAGCGTCATCCTGTGCATCCTGCTCGGGTTTCCGCTGGGGGTGCTGCTGGCCATGAGCAGCCGGGCCAATAAGCTCCTGCGCCCGGTGCTCGACACCATGCAGACCATGCCCTCCTGGGTCTATCTCGTGCCGGCCGTCATTTTGTTTTTCACCGGCCTCACGCCGGCGCTGCTCGCCACCATGATCTACGCCATCGTGCCGATGGTGCGGCTGACAAGCCACGGGCTCCTATACGTCGACGCCGAAATGATTGAGGCGGCGAGGGCCTTTGGCTCGACCAAGCTGCAGACGCTGGTCAAGGTGCAGATACCGCAGGCCATGCCGACCATCATGGCCGGCGTCAACCAGACCATCATGATGGCCATGTCGATGGTGGTCACCTGCGCCCTCATCGGCGCAAACGGCCTTGGCATGGAGATTCTGCTCGCCGTCAACCGCGTCGAGATGAGCAAGGCGCTCTTCCCCGGCATCTGCATCGTCATTGTGGCCGTCATCCTCGATCGGCTGACCCAGGCGCTGGTCAAAAAAAGCGAGGTGGGACAGGATGGATGAGGCAAAACACACGCTGCCCGCGGCCGAAAACCCGGCCGCGCCCGAGAGCGCCGTCAGTTACACGCTTGAGGCCGAGCACGTGACCAAAATTTTTGGGCACAATAAGGCCGCAGCCGCCCGCATGATGGAGGCCGGGGCCGCCAAAGACGAGGTCCACGCCAAAACCGGGGCCGCGGTCGCCCTGTGGGATGTATCTTTTCAGGTGAAAAAAGGCGAAATCTTTGTTATAATAGGTCTGTCGGGCTCCGGCAAGTCGACCATCATCCGCTGCTTCAACCAGCTCATTGCGCCGACTTCGGGCCACGTGAGATACGAGGGCGCCGACATCGGCGGCATGGACAAGCGGCAGCTCACGGATTTGCGCCGCAACAAGGTCGCCATGGTGTTTCAGCACTTCGGCCTTTTCACCCACCGCACCGTCATGGAGAACGTCGCCTACGGACTTGAGGTGCGCGGCATGTCAAAGGCGCAGCGGGAGGCAAAGGCGATGGAGCTCATTGAGATGGTGGGCCTCAAGGGGTGGGAAGCCATGCCCATCTCCAACCTGTCGGGCGGAATGAAACAGCGGGTGGGCATCGCAAGAGCTTTGACAAACGACCCCGAGGTGCTGCTGATGGACGAGCCCTTTTCGGCCCTCGACCCCTTGGTGCGCCGGGACATGCAGTTTGAGCTGCTGTCCATTCAGCGCAAGCTGAACAAGACCATCCTCTTCATCACCCACGACATCAACGAGGCCTTTAAGCTCGGGGACACCGTGGCCATCATGAAGGACGGAAAGGTCATTCAGATCGACACGCCCGACCGCATGTCGATGGCGCCGGCCGACGACTATGTGCGGCAGTTCATTGAGAGCGCCGACAAGTCGCAGGTGCTCAAAGTCCGGCACATCATGGTCACCCCGTCCTGCATGGTCAAAGAAAAGGACGACCCCGCCCACGCCATACGGGAAATGCATCAAAACGGCGTCTCCAGCGCCTTTGTGGTCGACGCGAAAATGCGGCTGCAGGGTGTGCTGCACCTCAATGAGGCGCTGCGGGCCCTCAGTGAGAAAATCCCCATCGCGCCGCTGATTGAGCGGGACCCCGTGACGGCAGACCCCGACGCCGGCGTCGGCGACATCATGCCGCTGGCTGTGCGCACCAAGTACCCCATCGCCGTCGTAGACGAGGGCGGCGTCCTCTTGGGCATCGTCAGCCGCGCGGCGGTCATCGCGTCCCTCATCTGACTTGACTGCGGCATTTCCTTTTTTGCGCAAACACAACATCACTGCGGGCCATGCCCGAAGGAGCGTCGAAACAGCGTCATGGGAGAGTATGCCAAATTCGCGCCCGCGCGCTATCAGCAGGTGGCGGTGGACATCGCCTCGAAAATTGCGGACGGGCAGTACCAGGTGGGCGACAAGCTCTACGCCCGTTCGCAGGTGGCAAGCCAGTACTGCGTCTCCCCTGAGACGGCCAGGCGCGCCATCGCCATTCTCTCGGACATGGGCATTGTTGAGACGGCCAAGGGCAGCGGCGTGCTCGTGCGCTCCTATGAAAAGGCGCTGGCCTTTGTCCGGCACAGCCGCGACACCAACACCCTGTCGGAGCTCAGACAGTCGGCCGTCCGGCAGTCCGAACAGCTGGCCGGGGAGGTTGCGAAGCTGCGGGAGACCGTCGCCGACCTTGTCGACCACACCGACCAGTTCCACTTCACAAATCCGTTTGTCCCCTTCAAAGCCCCGATTGAGCCGCAGTCCACCTGCATCGGGCTGAGCCTCTCGGAGCTGAACTTCTGGCACAACACGGCGGCCACCGTGGTAGCGGTGCGCCGGGGCGAGCGGCTGCTGCTCTCCCCGGGCCCCTACGAGGCGCTCAAGGCGGGCGACGTGCTCTATTATATCGGCGACGAGGGCTGCGCAGAGCGGGTCAAGCACTTCCTGCGCAACTTCTCGCCGCAAGGGTAAGGTAAATATGGACGCTCAAAAAGCCCCTTGCTAAACAAATGTTTAGCAAGGGGCTTTTCATGTGTTTGATTATACCGTTTTCAAATCTGTTCTGCCCTTCTTTTCCCGCAAGGACGAGATCAGGGCCGCGGCCACAAGGCTGCTTGCGGCCCCGGCGAGGAAGGGCATGCGGGCCCCGCCCAGTCCCGACAGCGCCGACACGGCCACCGGGGCGAGCAGCGCCGAGACCACGGTGGACAGCAGCACGCAGCCGTAGTTGCCGCCGGCGTATTTGAGCCCGAAGAGGGCGCTTGTGAGGGTCGGATAGGTGGCGAGATACCCGCCGTAGCAAAAGGCTGTCGCAAAGCAGAGCAGCGGCACAAGCCAGCCGTTTGCCAGATAGAGCAGCACCATGGCGCAAAGGGTGGCGCCCTGAGACGCGAGAATGACCGGCCGCAGGCCGAATTTGTCGGAAGTCCAGCTCCCGACCAGCCTGCCGCAGGCGTTTGCAAGTCCGCAGAACATGACCGTGAGGGTGGCGGCGCGCACGGACAGGCCGCGCTCGACCACGAGGCTCTTGACCTGGGGCGACAGCATGAGGTAGGCCAAAACCGAGGCCAGCATGCCGAGGGAGAGCGGCCAAAACGAGCGGCAGCGCAGCATTTCGCGCGTCGTCAGGTCCCCCCCGCCCTCTTTGACGGGGGGCGGCGTGTACCCGGCCGGCAGATAGCCCGCAGGCGGGCGGTCGAAGCCGGCGGAGGCGACGAGCAAAATGGCGATGTAGGCGGCGCCCACCGCGAGGAAGGCCCCTTTGGCGCCCGCCCGGCCCAGCCAATACTCGGCATAGGGGCTGAAGACCAGCCCCGCGGCGCCCGCGCAGCCGACGACGCAGCCCATTGCGAACCCCCGCCGGTCGGGAAACCACATCTGAACCGACGGCAGCACGCAGTTGTAGGCGGCGCCGGAGCCCAGCGACATGACGGCGAAGACGAGGTAGAGAGGGATGGGGCCCATGCCGACCGCCACCGAGCAGAGCAGCATGCCCACTCCCAAAACGCCCGCCCCCATGACCCGCAGGACGGCCTTGGGGCCCGTCTTGTCGGCCAGGCGGCCGCCGATGAGGCCGCCGAAGGGGAACATGATCATGACAATGGAAAAGGGCAGCGAGGCCGCCTGCGGGGACCAGCCCATCGTCTCCACGAGGTAGAACTGGAAAATGCTCCAAAAGTAGGGGGTCCCGAGCGACAGCATGGCCAGCATCCCGCAAATCAGCACGACCGCGCGATTTGCGGGACGTTTTATCTCCTCCATAAACACCTCTGAATGTCTTTTGTTATTTTATGCGCCCGCGGTGTAGTCCATCGCGTACTGCGCGTAGAGGCAGACCGAATAGAGTATTCCGTCCTCGTCAATCATAAAGTTGCCGGCGTGGTGCGGCTTGTCGGCAAGTTTGGCGGGGTTGCCGACGCCGACAAAGGCCAGAAGCGAATCCGGGACCGCGTCCATCATATAGCAGAAGTCCTCGCCGCCCATCTGCATTTCGAAGGTGCCGATGGACTCCTCGCCAAAGCACTTGGTGAGGGCGCCGGCAGCCACACGGCTCGCGTGTTCAGGGTTGATGCAGGGGGTTGTGATCATGCGGTAGTCAATCCAGTCGGCCGTGCAGCGGTAGGCCGACGCGGTGTCCTTGATGATGCGCTCCATGATGCCCTTGAGCTTATCCTGGGTCTCGCGGCTGAAGGTGCGCACCGTGCCGTCCAGCACCGCTTCGCTTGCCAGCACGTTCCAGCGGGTGCCGGCGACGATTTTGCCGACCGTGACGGTCGTGGGCAGCATGGGCGAGAGCTCGCGGCTGATGATGGACTGCAAGTTGAGCAAAATGGAAGCCGTTGCCACGCCGGCGTCGACACCCTCGTTGGGCATTGCGCCGTGGCCGCCCTTGCCGGTGACCTTGAACTGGAAAATGCCCGCCGCAGCCATGCGGGGGCCGGCCTCAATCGAGACTTTGCCGAGCGGCAGCCCCGACCAGACGTGAATGCCTAAGACACTGTCGACGCCCTCAAGGCAGCCCTCTTTGAGCATGGCCTTGGCGCCGTCGGCCGTCTCTTCGGCCGGCTGGAAGAGCAGGCGCACTTCGCCCGAGAGCTCATCCCTCAGCTCGTTTAAAATTTTACCGGCGCCTAAGAGCCCCGCGGCGTGCGCGTCGTGTCCGCAGGCGTGCATGATGCCCTCGACCTTGGACTTGTAGGGGATGTCGTTGACCTCCTTGACGGTCAGGGCGTCGATGTCGCCCCGCAGCGCCACGGTCTTGCCCGGCTTTGCGCCTTTGATGGTGCCGACCACGCCGGTGCCCGCAACCACCTTGTAGGGAATTCCCATCTTTTCGAGCTCTTCGCAGATGCGCTTACTGGTGCGCTCCTCCTTTAAGCTGGGCTCGGGGTTCTCGTGGAACTCCCTGCGCATCGTCACGACGTAATCGTGATACTTTTCCGCCAGTTCTCTGACCTTTGTCATGTTTTTACCGCCTTTCACCATTCTATTTGATTTGGTTCGTATAATCTCCTGTGCTTGAGCAGCGGCTTTTCAAGCCGGGCCGCAAAAGCCCTTACGCAGTCCTTGACCGGTTTTTTCATGTTGTCGTTGTAGACGACGGCGTCGATGCCGCCGTCAACGGTCTCCACCGCATGAAAGAGCTTTTCAAGTCCCGCCTCTTCCTCGTAGCCGCCGTTCACAAGCCAGATCGTGGGCAGGTAGTGCCCGACCGAAATGCCGGACGCGGCGTCCCTCAGGGAAGCTGAATAGGTCTCGTCGAAGTGAATGCCGCCGAGGGCCAAAATGGTCTTTGGCCGCGCCCCGGGCGCAAACACCTCTGTGAGTGCCCGTGCGATCGCCTCCTGGGCGACCGGATTTTCGAGCGTATCCTGCTCGGAGCCGATCTCGATGTCGAGCATGGGCACCGGATACTCTTCCAGCAGGGCCGTGTCGCTGCCGTGGATGGCCCCCGACCAGTGGGTGGCCTCGGTGTAGGCCGTGAAATCTTCGAGGCCGAGGGTTACCCGCCACTTTTCAAGCGCGACGGCGAGATTTTTCGTATAGAGGGGGTTTGACGGGGCGAATTTGCCGGTGAGGACGTCCCCGATTGTGTGGACGGTCAGCACCTTGTCGGGCGCGTTTGCGCCGCCGTGCCAGTTGACATAGCCCGCGACGTCATAGTCCGCAAAATGGCCGTTCATCATAGGCAGGTATTTATCGTACCGGTGGCTGAGATAATAATCGCAGGAGACAAAGTCGAACCGGTCGCCGGCGCCGTCCACCCAGAAACAGGCCGGCATGCCGTCGACGACAAGTCCGCTCTCCTGTAAGGGCAAAAGGCTTTTCACCTTTTCTAAGACGCCTGTGGCGCAGGCGTCAAGCTCTTTTTTGGGGCAAAAGAAGTATACGGCCTTTTTCATGCCTTCACCTCATAGCCTGCGTAGAGCAGCGCGGCCCGCGCAAGCTCCAGCGAGGTGTCGATGACGTCGGTGGCGACCCCCATGTCGGCAAAGGCCACGGGAATTTCGGTGCAGCCTAAGACAAAGCACTCGGCTCCCATGTTGCGCAGAATTTGAAGCTTGGCGAGTAAGCCCTCTCTGTCGTAATTCGTGTTGCCGGCTTTGACCTGATAGGCCAGGTGATAGAAAAACTCCTGACCGGCCGCGTCCGGCATGACAAGCTCGACCCCGCCCTTTTCAAAGGCCTTCTGATAGATGCCGCTGCGATAGGTCCCGGCTGTGGCTAAAAGCGCCGCCCGGCGCTTTCCCTGCCGCTTGACGGCCGCGACCGCCTCGTCTAAAATGCTGAGCACCGGCACCGGGGAGACGGCGGCAATCTCCTCATAGTAGTAGTGGGCCGTGTTGCAGGGAATTGCGATGACCCCGGCTCCGCAGGCCGCAAGCCCCTTCACGCCGGCACAGAGCATCGGGAGGGGCGAGGGGCCACGGCCCAAAATGGCGGCCGTGCGGTCGGGAATCGCGGGGTTGTTGTCAATGAGGACACGGGGGTGGCCCGCGTCGCACTCGGCTTTTGTCAGCAGTACGAGCTTTTTAAAGAAGTCGGCGGTGGCCAGAGGGCCCATGCCACCCAGCACGCCGATTGTTTTTTTCTCCATGTGGGTATTCTCTCCTTAGCCTGACCGATATAATACAAACCCGTTTTGCAGAGCACGGGCCGCCCCGGAGACACGCTTGCGCCCCTTGAAGGGCGTCAGCCCATCTGTGGGCCGCTGTCTCGCTCCGAACCGGCCGGTGCCCTGCAAAATCTTCGACCTACGCGGGAGCGGATTTTTGTGTCAGGCGAAATTGAATGACGCCGGCGGGCTGACGCCCGCCAAAGAAAGAAATGAAGTCTGGCGCGAAAAGCAGCCCCACGTAGGCGGGTCCGGATTATATTGGTCAGGCTAAAGCAGGTCGGCCAGTGAGCGCTGTACCCGGCCGGTGTAGCCCGTCGTCGTCCTGGCGTGTAAAAGGGAGGAGTAGACCGACTCCTGCACCGCCTCGATGACGGCCCGGAACATGAGCTCCATCGCGTCCTCGGCCAGCTGCGGGGCGGGGGGCAGGATGTCCTTATCCTCGAAGTGGGGAATGGTGCGGGCCGTGGAAAAGCCTACGGCGATGTCGCCCGAGCCGTTTCCGGTGATGGTGCCGGTGCGGGCAAGCCCGCTCTGGGCCCTGCGGCACATGCGTTTTAGCTGCCGGTCCGAGACCGGCGCGTCGGTGGCGAGGACGATGATGACCGAGCCCTTGTCCCGCTCGTTTAAACCGGCGAGCTTCTTGGCCAGCTCCCGCCCGATGTTGCCCGCAGCCGACGTGAAGTCCTTTGTCGAGCCGAAGTTGGTGACCAGCAGGGCGCCTACGGTGTAATCCTTGCCGTCGAGCCTCACGACGCGGGAGGCCGAGCCCACGCCGCCCTTCATGTCGTAGCAGCACATGCCGGTTCCGGCGCCGACGGCCCCCTCCTCAAACTCCGGGCCGGCGGCGGCGATGGCCTCCGCCACATGCTCCTCTTTGACGTGCAGCGCCCGGATTTCGTTTAAGCTGCCGTCGTTGCACTCCATGACGACGCCGTTGACGGTGCCGGTCGTGGCGCCGATTTCGGGGTTCCCGGCCAGCATGTACCGGACGAGCCCCGTCAGGCAGGTGCCGACCGACAGGGTGTTCGTGATGACGAGGGGCGCTTCAATGGTGCCGAGCTCCTCAACCTGAACAAGGCCGGCCGACTTGCCAAATCCGTTGATGACATGGCAGGCCGCCGGCACCTTATCGCGAAAGAGATTTCCGCCGTGGGGCAGGATGGCCGTCACGCCGGTGCGGGCGGTCCCTTCGGTCAGCGTGACCTGGCCGACCGCGACACCCTCTACGTCGGTGATGAGGTTTCGCCGCCCTCTCGGCAGCCCGGACATGTCGAACTGCGGGTATTTCTTTGCGTCGATACCCATGAGCTAAATCCCCCTCAAGTCTTAATAATATATGATTGTATCACAGGGTGTGCTGTGTTACAATAGCTGTAAGGTCCAAAAATGCCGCCCGCAAAGCGCCTTTGCTTAGGGCAAAGCGGAAAATGTTCAGCAATATGATTGCCGTTTCCCCCCTTTCTATTATCGGAGGAGTGCATAAAATGAATCACAATTTTGAGGACAACGACTACGTCAACATCGACGACACAGGCGAGGCAAAGGCGAAAAAAGCGCCCCGCCGCGGCGGAGAAGCGAAGGCGCTCATCGTCACGCTCCTGGTGGCGCTGGGGCTGTTCTACATTCAGCTGCCGGCCATCAACCTCAAGTCGGAGAGCTTCTACTCCTATATCTGCATCGTGCTCATCGTCTACACCATAGCCCGCCTTCCCACCGTCCTGCGCAAGACCGATTTCGACTTCCGCAATGTCGGCCGGCGCAACTTAAAGCCGCTTGTCACGGTCTTCTATCCCGCCGTCGTCATGCTCGTGCTCGTGGGGCTTTGCCTGATAGGCGCCCTGCTGTCCTCCCCCATCATAAGGGCGGGCGCCTACCGGGAGCTCATTACGGTCGAGCCCGGCTCCTTCACCGAGGACGTCGCCGCCGTCACTTTCGACCAGGTGCCGATGCTCGACAAGGCCTCGGCGCAAGTCCTCGGCAACCGCAAGCTCGGCGAGCTGTCCGACCTCGTCTCCCAGTTCGAGGTGGCCGGCAACTACAACCAGATCAACTACAAGTCCCGGCCGGTGCGGGTGACCCCGCTTGAGTACGGCGACTTCTACAAGTGGATCGGCAACCGCGCGCAGGGCCTGCCGGCCTATATCATCGTCGACATGCTGTCACAGGAGGTCACGGTGCAGCGTTTGCAGGCCGGCATGAAGTACTCGATGTCGGAGCCCTTCTTCCGCAACACCTACCGGGTGCTGCGCTTTCGCTATCCGACCTATATGTTCTCAAATCCGGTCTTTGAAATCGACGACGCCGGCACCCCCTACTGGATCTGCCCCCGGGTGACCAACACCATCGGGCTCTTCGGGGGGCGGGACGCCATCGGCGCCGTGCTCATGAACGCGCAGACCGGCGAGATGCAGTATTTGGCGATCGGGGACATTCCGCAGTGGGTCGACGCCGTCTACAACGCCGACCTCATCATTGAGCAGTACGACTACTACGGCCGCTACCGCAACGGATTTTGGAACTCCATCTTCGGCCAGAAGGACATGACCATGACGACGGCCGGCTACAACTACCTCGCCTTAAACGACGACGTCTACGTCTACACCGGCATCACCTCGGTCGGCGGCGACGAGTCCAACATCGGCTTCATTTTGACCAACCAGCGCACAAAGGCCACGAAATTTTATTCCATTCCGGGCGCTGAGGAGTATTCGGCCATGAGCTCGGCCGAGGGCGTCGTGCAGCACCTCGCGTACAACGCCACTTTCCCGCTGCTGCTCAACGTCTACAATCAGCCGACCTATTTCATGGCGCTCAAGGACAACGCAAATCTTGTCAAGATGTACGCGATGGTCAACGTCAGCAGCTACCAGATCGTCGCGACCGGCACCTCCATTGCCGAGTGCCAGCGGGCCTATATCCAACTCATCCAAAATAACGGCATCATTGAGCCGGGCGAGTCCGAAGGGACGGTTTCCGGGGTCATTGAGGAAATCCGCACCGCGGTCATCGACGGCAACTCCATCTACTATATCAAGCTGGCGGGCGAAGAGGGTTACTTCTCAATTTCGGCCATCGCCGACAGCACCGTCGTGGTGCTCTCGGTCGGCGACGAGGTCGAGATCGGCTACTCCCTGCGGCAGGAAGGCATCACGCCGGCGCTCGGGGTCAGGCTGAAATAGTCATGAGGTACAAAATCGGCGACATCGCGGCGCAGTTTGGGGTGTCAACCCAGACGGTGCGCAACTACGAGCAAAGCCGGTTTCTTGCGCCGGAGCGCCGCAAGGGCAGCACAACCCGCGAATACGACCCGGTCAGCGTAAAACGGGTGGGCAACCTCCGCCGCTTTCTCTCCTACGGCTTTTCAATGGAGGAGGTCCGGGCGCTCTTCTCGTACACTGAGCCGGAGCAGTTCATGGCCGCGTTTGAGGGGCGCATCGCCGACACCAAGGAGCAGATCATCCGGCAGATGCTGCTCGTGGAGGCGATGGAGCGGCGCATTGCCGACCTTCAGCTCATCGGCGCCCTGCTTGACCGCTGCCGCATTGAGACCTGCCCGAAAACCCTGTTTCTCGTGACCCGCCGGGGCGAGGAGCTGCTGCGCAGCTCCGCCGTGACCGAGTGGACGGCGCTTTTGCCCTTTGTCGGAGACGGCAGATGCGGCGAATTTGCGGCGGGAGGGCACATTGGGCGGGGCTATTCCATCTCGGCCGACGCTGCCGGCGAGCTCGGGCTTTCCGCCGAGCCGCCCGTACACGTCTATGAGGAGACGCCCTGTGCCCACACCGTCGTATGGGAGCAGTCCCCCCAGCCGCCCGAAGCGGGGCTGGCGGCAGCGCTTTTGCACATCGGGCATCAGGGACTGCGGCCCCGCGGCGAGTGGTTTGGCCGCTGCCTCATGGTCTCACAGGAGGCGCTCGGCGTCAAGCAGCCGACGCCGGGCGGACTCTACTACGAATTTTGGATACCTGTGATAAATAAGTGACCGAATTTTCATGCAAAATGTCCTGTCGTCCGGCACTTGAATCTCAAGCCGTTTGAGCTGATACACTTAATCCGTCGGGGTGCGCCCCGGCGGATTTTTTTATTTAGTCCATCACATATCAAAAAGGAGGAAGCGATGAAAAAAACACTTGCGGTCCTGCTTGCGCTGACCATGCTGCTGGGCGGCTGCGCGAGCACCGCCACGGGCGGGAAAGAGGTGTCGGGCGAATTTTCCGGCACCGCGAAGGGGTTTGGCGGCGACGTGACCGTCACCCTCAAGCTTGAGAGCGGCAAGCTCGCCGACGTCGTCATCGAGGGCGGCGGTGAGACCGGGACGGTCGGCGGCCGCGCCATGGAGCTGATGGCGGCCGGCATGAAGTCCGGCAACACGGTCGAGGTCGACAAGATTTCAGGCGCGACCATTACGAGTGACGCCGTGCTTGCGGCTGCCGCCGACGCGCTTTCGGCCAGCGGCGCCACCCTCACTCCCGATGAGACAACCGTCACGCAGGCCATGACTCCCGGAACCTACTATGGCGAAGAGTACGGCAAATGGAAAGCCGGCACCATTGAGGGCGAGCGCTTTGGCTCCCCCGCCGTCATCGGGCCCACCAGGGTCGCCGTCACGGTCGATGAGACTTCCATCCTCAAAGTCGAAGTGCTCTCCTGCGACGACACGCCCGGCTTTATTGAGCCCTGCACCCTGCGCATTCCGGCCGCCGTGGTCGGGCAGCAGTCGATCGCCGTCGACAGCGTCACCGGCTGCACCCTGACAAGTCAGGCAATTCTCTCCGGCGTCTCCCAGGCGCTGACGCAGGCCGGCGCCAATCTGGCCGGCTTCTCCAGGGCCACCCCAAAGACCGAGGGGACCGAAACCTACGACTGCGACCTCGTCGTGGTCGGCGGCGGCGGCAGCGGCACCACAGCCGCCCTTACCGCGCAGGAGGCCGGGCTTTCGGTCGTCGTCCTCGAAAAGACCGGCAAGGTCGGCGGCGAGAGCACCTGCTCCACCGGCATGCTCACACTCGGCTCGAAGCATCTTCAGGAGCAGACGGGCACAGAGCCCACGCCGCTCTACGAGGTTTTCAACGAGATGATGGAGTGGGCCAGCTGGCGGGCCGACGCCTCGGTCGTCATGTCCTTCCTGAAGAACAACGGCGAGACGGCCGACTTCCTGCAATCGCTGTGGAGCCAGACCGACAATCCCGGCTTCACCCGCATGGCCGCCCCCAAGAACGGCATGGACACCGGCAAGGGCGTGGCCAAGTACACGGTGCTCTATGAGGACTTCATTATTCCAAACGGCGGCAAGCTGCTGCTCGAGACGACGGCCTACGAATTGATCCAGGACGACACGGGCGCCGTGGTCGGCGTCAAGGCCCGCAGGCAGGACGGCACCGAGGTTACTGTCAACGCCAAGGCGACGCTGCTCTCGACCGGCGGTTTTGGCGGCAACCCCGAAATGCTGAGGCAGTACCTGCACAACGACAACTTCTATCTCTACGGCCTCTCGACCAACACCGGCGACGGCCTGCGCATGGCCCTGACGGCAGGCGCCGCGCTGACCAATGAGATTGCGCCGCACCTCGCCGAATTTTGCTCCAACCCCGTCGTCGACTTCTACGCCGGCTACATGAAGTTCATCAACTACACGGGGCTCTTGCAGCTCGGCCCGAACGGAACCCGCTTCTACAACGAGGAGATGGGCGCCTCCGACCCGCTCGCCAAGGGCGCCTCGGCCCTCTACACCGTCGGCTACGCCTACGCCGTCTTTACTGGGGCCGACCTCGACAAGCTCGAAGCCGAGGGCTGCCCCGGACTGCTGTCCGAGCAGACCCGCAGCGAGATGAACAACTACCGCCCCCGCGCCTGCGTGCCCTTCTACACCATCAAGGACGAGATGCAGGCCGCCATCGACGCCGGCGAGGGCTGGAAGGCCGACTCGCTTGAAGAACTCGGCGCGATGATCGGCTTTGACCCCGCGGTCTACGGGCCCGCCATAGAGGAGTATCTCGCCATGGCGGAGGCCGGCGAGGACACCCTCTTTGGCAAGCGGGCCGACATGCTCTATTCGCTCTCTGAGGGCCCCTACTATGCCGTCCGCATCTGCCCGGCCCTCGACGGCACCCTGAACGGCGTCAAGGTCAACGCCAACATGCAGGCCGTCGACGAGGACTACACCCCCATCCCCGGCCTCTACATGGGCGGCTACGACGCCGGCGGCCTCTGGGCCTTCCCCTACTACCAGACCGAGCACACCAACGCCCTCACGCAGGGCTATTCCGTCACCTCGGGCCGCATCGCGGCAAAGCACATCGCCGCGACACTCGGAAAATAGGGTTTCCTCCCGATGATAAAGGCCCGGGCGTTTGCCCGGGCCTTTACTCTGTGCGAATGCTTCGCTTTTTGTTTGAAAGTCTGATATCGGGCGCCGGTATCTCTCTGAGCTTGGCCTCGATGCCCGCCGCCGCCAGTGCCGCCGCCAAGCGGTCAAGCCCACCCGGCGCAAAGCAGGAAATGATCAGCTCACCCGTGTTAACCGCCGCGTCGAAGTACAAAAGCGCCTCAATATCGCCGAGCGCTTCGTCAAGGGCGGCCATGCCGAGCGAATCCCCGCCGAGCCTGCCCTCGACCCTGCCAAGTCGCGGAAAGGAGCCGCCGCAGGCACAGGGAGGGATAATGAGCCGGGCGATATCGCCGGTGCGGTAGCGGATGAGGGGCATGGCTCTGTCACGCAGCGAGGTCAGCACGACCTCGCCCGCCTCCCCGTCCGGTATGGGCAGCAGGGTTTTGGGCTCGATAATTTCAACGAAAAATTCGTCGTCCCGCAAGTGCATGCCGTCCCGGCAGCGGCAGTCGACGGCAAAACCAAAGCCGGTCTCGGTCATGCCGTAGTGGGCGTAGACCGTGCACCCCCAGACCCGCTCGATGAGCCTGACAAAGCTCTTTGGGATATAGTCGGCGCTGAGCAGCACCGCCCGTGGAGAGAGCTCCGGGGCCGCAAGGCAGAGAGTGCGGGCAAAGCCCGGCTGGGCTATGATGCAGGCGGCCCCCCGCGCCGCCTCTATTGCCTCGTTTATGTCGTCAAAGTCCCACAGCGACCGGCAGGATACGCCGAGCTTTTCAAGCCCCCGCCGCAGGAGGTCCGCGATTGAATCGGGGCCGTCCCGCATGAAGACGCAGACCGTCTCGCCCTCTGACACCAGCCCCGACATGCCGGCGGCGAAAAAGTCCACGGTCGCCTCGAGGTCGGCCTGCGACAGGAAGACGCGTTTGCCGAGCCTCGTGCCCGAGGTTTGCAGCGTGACGACGCGGGGAATTTCGGCAGGGGAAACGGCAAGAAAGCCCTGCGGGTCGGCCGCAAGGTCTGCCGCAGTTGTAAAGGGAAGACGGCTCCACACGGCGGGAGTCGGCAAAATATCACGCCCGGCGAGGGATGTGCCGTAGTATTTGCCGCACTTTCGCGCACGGAGGGCCGACTTCACTGCGAGAGCGAGCTGTGTCTCTCTGTTCGCTCCCAAATGGGTGGCCGCGGCGGTATAGACGGGTGAAATATCGGCCCTCTTTTTTGCAACAAGGAGGTAATAACCTGCAACAGCCCGTTTCATGAGGGCCATATCGGCCCCGTAAAAGGCGCACCCCCCGCCCGCATCTTCAAAAATGAGCCGGGCGTAGTATTCGCGAAGGGCCGGCGTGTGGTCCTCGAAGAGGACGATTTCAAGGCCGGCGGCCGCGATGCGGGTCTCAACCGTCTCCCGCTCCCGCAGGTGCAGCCCGCCCGTTTCAAGCCCCTCTTTTTTGGCGTAGAGGTCGGTGAGCACGAGGCTGCCGCCCCGCCGCAGCAGCCGCGCCGCCTCCATGACGGCCTTCCCGGCGTCCGGCAGGAGGGAGAGTACGCACTCGGCCAAAATCCCGTCGGCGTACTCGTCCCCGAAGGGCAGGGCGCAGGCGTCCCCTATGACAAAGCGGGCAGTCGGGTGGGCTGCCGTCGCGGCCGACACCGCATCTGCGTCCACATCAACCCCGACGGCGTCGTATCCGAGCTCCGACAAGAGCCCGGCCGTGGCGCCGGCTCCGCAGCCGACGTCGACAATGCGGCCTCCGGGGCGGATATCGGCCGCCGCAAGCCCCCTTTGGGTGAGCGTCAGTCCGCCCGGGCGGCGGATGCAGGGCGTGCGGTCAGCCATTGCCGCCACCGATGTAGTAGGCGCAAAACGGCACCAGCCGCTCCCCGTCGCAGACGTGCAGGCTGCACCGGCGAAGCCGCTCGAGGTCGAGGTTCCACCGGTCCTGAAAGGCCATGGCCGTCACTGTAAAGCCGTGGGACTTGATACGGTCGGCAAACTCGTCGAGGCCCATGGACCCCTCTGTTTCCCCTGTTTCACCGCATGTACAGGGTTCCCCGCCGCCGGAGCGGGGCTGCAGCGCCTCGTCGCGCCGAAGCCACCGGCGGGCGACAAACTCGCGGTTTTGCTCGGCCGTCGCCACCCCGCAGCAGCAGTCCGCCTGCCCCCGGTGGAGCGGGTAGAGCGTGCCATCCTCCCGCACGATGTAGTCGCCGTGAAAGCCGCAGAGCGGATGGTCGCACCGCGAGGGCAGCAGCGTGTCTCGGGGCACCAGCCCATAGCTCTGCTCATAGACCGCGTCGATGAGCGCATCAAGCGTGAAGCGGTCGGCGTCGTCTGGAACTTTGGGCGCGCGGCCGAAGTAGCTGACCGGCTGGAAGTGCACGCCGCGCACCGCGGGCGAGCGGTTTGCGGCGAACCGCAGGATGTCGCCGATGTTATCGGTGTTGACGCCGGGTACGAGCATGGGCACCAGCGTCACTCCGATATGATATTTGTCGCAGAGCTCAATGGCACGTTTTTTGATGTCAAAGAGCGGGCGGCCGCGCAGCGCCTCAAAAATTTTGTCTTTGGTGCCGTCAAACTGCATGAAGACAAAGGAAAGCCCGGCGGCGGCGAGGGCCTCCACATAGGCCTCGTCCTGCGCAAGCCTTATGCCGTTTGTGTTGAGCTGCACATAGCGGATGCCGGCCGCATGGGCCGCCGCCACAATTTCCGGCAGGTCGTCCCGCAGCGTCGGCTCTCCGCCCGAGAGCTGCACAAGTCCGCCGCCCTTTGACACGATGAAGGCGAGGTCTTTTTTGACGTCTTCAATGTCCCGGTCGGCGCCCTCCGCTTCCCCTTGCGCAAAGCAGAAGGGACAGCCGAGGTCGCACCGCCTGGTCACCTCGAGCAGCACACAGCAGGTGCCCTGCCGGTGCTCGGGGCAGATGCCGCAGGCGGAGGGGCAGTTCTCGTTTTCGCCCGGCTTTATTTCGGGTTCCCCGCCTCGCCACTTGACGATGTCGACTTTGCCGCTCCAAATCAGGGTGGAAAAGCCGCCGCACTCGGGGCAGGTCTTCTCTAAATAAATTTTGTCGCCCCGGCGCACATGCCGGGCCCCGATGCGCCGCATACAGGTTGGACAGATGCTGTAGGTGCGGCGCACGACTTCGGTTTTCGGGCGGGCTAAAACCCTCTTTGTCCGCTTCACTTGTCCTCCAGCTCCTGTTCCACCTCGGCCATGCGCCCTCTGGCGACGTCCTCCGGGATCAGCACCTGCCCGCACTTCGGGCAGCACAAAAACGTGTGGTGGAAGACCGTCCCCATGTAGGAGAACTCCACCTGCTTCGGAATAAGTTTCAGGTTACACAGGCCGCAGTACAGGTCACTCTCCATGCGCTTCATCCCCCTTGATGTTCATGCGGTGGCTGTAAGCCGTGAGCACCCGGTAGCCGTCCCCCTCCGGCCGGTATTTGACCCAGTGGGTGCGGTAGCCGATGCGCAGATGCCCGGAAAAAGTCCCGTCGGCCCGGTTTTCGATTTTTTGGCCGGTCGCCTCGCAGTGGGCGACGACTGCCGCGATATCGCTCTCCAGCATGTAGTCGGCGTCTATGGCCTTCTTGATTTCGTCCGGGATGATGAGCTTAACAGACGGTATTTCGGGCGGCGTCTTCTCTGCGCCAAAGCGTTTTTCCATCGTGCGTCTCAGCTCCTCTCTGTTTTGCCGCCGCACCGTCCAGGTGGGCGGGGTGCGGTCCGTGGGGTTTAAGCCAAAGAGCAGGTCGAGAATGTGGACGGCCGGCTTTCCGCCTTTCGCAAAAATGTCGCGACAGTTGGTGCAGTAAGTGATGTAGGGCAGGGGCGACAGGCCGGTGCGCTCACTGACGACCGCCTTTGTCATGGCGGGGTTTGCGGTTGTCGTCTGACCGCCGTAGCTGCAGCAGGCGGCCTCACCTCCCGCCGTCTTTAGCTCCTCAAAGGGGACGCCGGATTCTTTTAACAGCGTGCGCACACGCGCCTGAAGGGCAGGCTCTCCCCGCGAGGCGCAGGGGTCAAAGAGGGCAAAGGGGCTGTCCCCAGCGGCCTTCGGCTCGAGATAGTCGTATACAAACTCCGTCTTGACCTCCGGCAGGTGCTCCGAAAAGGTCTTTTTACAGGTAGGGCAGGCCAGAATGACGGCAGGCCCCCCGAGGGCTTCCAAAGCCGCTTTCAGCGCGGCCATTTTTTTGTCCTGCAGCGCCTTGTCTCCAGACCAGACGGCCGGCACCCCGCAGCAGCCGAGCAGGATGCCGGCGTGGGGCAGTTTTTTCATGAGGGCTTCATAGGTCTTTGTGACATACCGGGGGTCGGAGGCCCCGAGCTGGCAGCCGGGGAAAAAGAGATGGGTGCAGGCGGCGCCCTCCGGAATGCCCGCAAAGGCGGCAGGTCCCTCCGCATGGGCCATGTCCTCAAGCCAGAAGGCCGAAAACACATGCGGCATGTCCCCTTTTTGTACCATTTCGCGCCTGCTCTCGAGCAAAAAGCGCTGCATGTCGACCCCCATGGGGCAGGCCGCGGCGCACATGCCGCACTGCTCGCAGCTCGCGATGAGCCTTGTCGCAATGCGGTTTGAGAAAATGGCGCCGGGGTTTACGGTGCCGTCGACCTCGTCGACAATGCGGCGGGGGGGCTTTTTGTAGAAGGTCATGAGGTCGCACCGGCGTATGCAGGCGTCGCAGTCGCACCTCAGACACCGGGCGGCCTCAGCCGCAAGCTCCTCCCCGGTGTAAAGCTCGCCCGCAGGGACGATGGGCGGCGCGGGTTCAAGCCCTGTCGTGTCGACATAGAGCCTTGTCGGGGCGCGGGGCCGGGTGGGCTCGAATTTTCCGGTGCGCATCAGGCTGTCAATGGCGGCGGCGGCCTTGACCCCGTGGACAATGGCTTCGGTCACGCCCTGCCCCAAAAGGCCGCCGCCCAGGACCGCCCCGCGGGCCTCATCCGTGAGAATGAGTTCGCTCTCAGTTGCCCCAAGCCCGAAGTCGGGGCCGCTCGGGCCTGTCGCAATATACCAGGCGTCGGCCGGAATCTCGGCGAGGCTTTTGATTTCGCGCATGAATTCAAACGCGCAGTCCTCGCTTTGAAACTGAAGGTCGAGCTCGGCTTGAACCAGCTCCGGCGGTAGCAGGTCAAGGGCCCTGCCGCCTAAGGCGGGCCCTTTTTCATAGACCGTGACCGCGTACTTTTTCTGGCACAGCCGCAGGGCACAGGCAAGGCCCGAAAGGCCGCCGCCCACGACGGCCACCCGCTCGGACTTGCCCGACATGTTGTAGCCGCTCGGCTTTTTGGCCTTGGCCGCGGCCGTCATCGACCGCTCGATGAGGTCCATTTGCAGGGCCTGGCCGAAATTTTCCCGCGCGCACACCCTCCTGCAGGGGGCGGGGCAGAGGGCCGCCACGATGCCGGGAAAGACGACGGCGTCGCGGTAGATGCGGTAGGCGGCGTCAACCCGGCCCCGCGAAAGCCTCGCCATGAAGTCCCGCATGTCGAGCGCAAAGGGGCAGGCGGAGGTGCAAAACGGCTCCTCCCCCTGTACGCAGCCCAAAATCTCTTTTTTCATCCGTTCCATTTTTCCTTAAACGTACGCTTTCAAATATTCGGCCACCGACCGGCTCATCTCCTTGGAGAAGTCCGAGTTGTACTTTCTCTCGCAAAAGGCGCGGCACCAGTCCTCAAAGGGCGTCCCCTCGGTCTCGTGGGCCAGCATCCCCCGCAGCTCGGGGCCCTCCATGCGGCGGTAGGCGTTTTCGTGGACGATGTGGGACAGCTCGCAGCGCTGGGGCTTTTTGCGGCCGAGCTGCTGCGCCGTCGGGTAGCCTAAAATCAGCATGGCGGCCGGAAACACGTATTCCGGCAGCTTTAAAAGTTCCCGATGTGTTTCGCAGTGCTCCATGATATCCCCGATATAGCAGGAGCCGACGCCAAGGCTCCACGCCGCTGTCACGGCGTTTTGCGCCGCGATGCAGGCGTCACAGACCGCGAGCACAAAATCGCCCGGGCCCGGCTTTCTGGGGGCGCAGCCACCCTCGCGGTAGACGTCGTACCACTTCCCAGCGTCGGCGCAGAAGATGAGCACCAGAGGGGCCTTCGCGATAAAGGGCTGGTTGTCGCAGGTGACGGCAAGGCGGTCTTCCAGTCGCTGGTCCGTAATGTCGAGAATGGTGTAAAGCTGCTGATTGCCCGCCGTCGGCGCCTGCGCCGCGGCGAGGAGAATTTCGCGCTTTACGTCCCGCGGGATTTCCCTGTCCTCAAATATGCGCACGGATTTTCGCGTATGAAGATTTTGTATGACCTCGTTCATTAGCTCTCCTTGTTTGTTTTTGCAAAGGCCGGGCCCTTCGGCCCGGCCCTGTTCGTATCGGTTATTCGGCTTGCAGCGGGCCGCCGGCGGCGCCGACCGGATTTGCCACGATGTTGTCGATCTCGTCGTAGAAGTCGGTGCCAAAGAAGTAGGGCGCGGGGGTCAGCTCCTCGCCGCGGGCGAGGGCGTCAAGCCCGGCTTTGAGCTTGGCGGGCAGCGCCGGAATTTCGAAAATGCGCACGCCGCAGGCGTTTTTGATGGCGTTTAAGACCGCGACATGTCCGCTCGACTGGAAGAGCTCGGAGCACCCTGACGAGCCGTAGGGGGCCCTTGAGCGCGGATTCTCGAGGTAAATTAAATTAAAGTCGTCCGGGATGTCCTGAATTTGCGGGACGCCGGCGCCCGCCATGTTGGCGTGCTTTTTGACGTCGTGATAGTCCTCCGACAGGGCGTAGCCGATGGAGTGGGAGAGGCCGCCGTAGGCCTGCCCGTCGACTGAGGCCTTATTGCCGATGACGCCGACGTCGGCCACCGAGGTGTAGGCCACGACCGTCGCCTTGCCGGTGGCGACGTCGACCTCGACCTCGCTGAGGAACATGGCGTACATATAGGTCGGAATGGGGTCGCCGACGCCGGTGTCGGGGCTGTATTCAACGAGCTCGGGGAAGTTCTGGGTGTTGGAGTACCGGCCCTCAAAGGTGGTGGGAAGTCCCTCCTTCACCATCTCGCCGTAGGTGCGGTAGCTGCCGTCCTCTTTGCGCATGGCGGCGAGCATCTCGGCCGCCACCTGCAAAATGGCGTAGCCGTTCATCATGTGGGAGCGGCTGCCGCCCGCGATGCCGCTGTCGGGCGAGAGCTTGGAGTCGTTGATGGGCTTGACGTTGATTTTTTCGGGGGTCAGCCCGAGCGGCTTTAAGGCCTCGAGCGTGAACATGACGGTGCCGACGTCGCCCCCCTGCCCGATGTCCTCCCAGGTGTTGTAGACCGTGACCGTGCCGTCCGGGTTGAGGTCGATCTTGGAGCCGGCGCTGTCGTGCTTGCCGCCGGTGCAGTTGTAGGAGCCAAACGCGACGCCGACGCCGTGCGGCTTTTCAGGGGTGCTGCGCTGCGAGGCCCGCTTTTTCATGGCCTCGTAGTAAGGCCGGGCCGTGTCCATGATCTCCTCCATCGGATACTCCCGGTAGGGATAGCTGTTGGGGGTCGTGTCGCCCGGCCGGGCGATGTTGAGGTAGCGGAACTCGAACGGGTCGATGCCGGCCTTCTCGGCCAGCATGTCCATGATGGCCTCGGAGGCCGTTGTGATCTGCGGCGCGCCAAAACCCCGGTAGGCGACGCCGAAGTTGTGGTTGGTACTCGCCATGCGGGCCAGCCCCATGATGTTCGGGATGTTGTAGGGCCAGCCCATGTAGCGGATGAAGCGGGTGATGAGCCCCTCGCCGCCGTCGGAATAGGCACCGTGGTCGACGGCCGTGTCGTATTCAAGCGCCGTGAGCTTGCCCTTTTCGTCGCAGGAGAGCCGGGCGTTTGTATAGCAGGCACAGCGCTTGCCGCTGAAGTGCTGGAACTCCTCCCACGACATGGAGAGCGAGACCGGTTTGCCCGTGACCTGGGCCGCGACGGCCGTCGCCGCGAATGACGGGGCCGCCGTCGACCAGCCGAAGCTGCCGCCCGTCGTATTCATGATGATGCGCACATTTTCCTTGGGCAGCCCCGCGACCTGCGCGACGGCGCCCCTGGCCGAGTAGACGGCCTGCGCCTTGCACTGGACGGTCAGCATGCCGTCGTCGTCAAAATAGGCCTGACAGATGTCGCCCTCGAGCGAGAGGTGGGGCTCGCGGGAGGCGTAGAAGCTGCCCTGCGCCGAGTAGGCCGAGCGCTCGATGAGCTGGGGCACATCCTCGAAATCGCCCTTGAGCACCGGCTGGCGGATGAAGACGTTGGGGGTGTCCTCGTGCACCCGCATGGCGTCCGGCATGCTGGCCTCAAGGAAGGTCAGATACTCGGGCAGCTGCTCGAGTTCAACCTCGACCGCGGCGGCGGCAGCCCTCGCGTGGGCCTTGGTGTCGGCCGCGACGAGGCCGACAATGTCGCCGTAGCGGAAAATTTTCTCGTCGCAGAAAATCGGGTGGCTAGGGTCGACGACGGTGCTGCGCTTGTGGTTGTTGAAGGCGGGCAGCCGGTTGACCCCCTTGACGTCCTTTGCCGTGATGACCGCGACGACCCCCTCCATTTTCTCGGCCTTGGCGGTGTCGATGCCGAGAATCCGGGCGTGGTGGGCTTTCCTCGGCTGAATGATGGCGAGGTGCAGCGTGCCCTCCGGCATTTTCTGCGCGACGTCGTCGCCGTACTCGGCAAGGCCGCAGACCTTGGCGACGGCGGTGGGACGCGGCACCGGCGAGCCGTAGTAGGCGCCGTTTTCGGGGTTTTTATAGGTGATGTCGGCCATCGCGGCCTCGCCGCGGACGACTTTGGCCGCGTCCATGACGGCGTCGACCAGGGGCTTGTACCCGGTGCAGCGGCAGATGTTGCGGTGCTTTTGGAACCACTCGCGCACCTGCCTCCTTGTCGGGTTGTTATTTTGCTGCAGCAGCGCGTAGGCCGACACGATAAAGCCCGGCGAGCAAAAGCCGCACTGGGCCGAGCCGTGGGTGATCCAGGCCTGCTGGAGCGGGTGGAGGCAGGAGGGCGTGCCGACGCCCTCAATCGTGACGACCTTGCTGTAGTCCTCAACCGTCTTGATGCGGCGGGTGCAGGAGCGGATGACCTCGCCGTTTAAGATGACCGAGCAGGCGCCGCAGACGCCGGTCCCGCAGCCGACCTTGACGCCGGTGAGCCCCTCGCGGCGCAGGACGTCGGCAAGCGAGTCCTTTTCGGGGTCGCAGGTGAGCATCCGGTCGGCGCCGTTGATGTTGAGCCAAAGTTTACACAGTTTCATTTGCTGCCTCCTGTTTGATATGCTGCCACATATTTTGTCCGTCAGCCTTCGGGCAGCTGCCCCGATTCGGTCAGCAGCCGCTTGGCCTCAAAATAGGTCTTTTCAATGATGGCGGGACACCGCACCGCCTTGAGAGAGGGGTCGGCTCCGATGACGTCGGCGCAGGCGATACCGCCGTAGGCCCCTGTCATCTCGTCTTCAAACCATTCGGTGAGCCTCGGAATGAGTTCGGTTTTGGCCGTCTCCCGGTCGAAGAGATTCAGCATCATGACGGCCCCCGTCAGCGTGCCGCAGAGCAGTCCGCTGTAAAGCCCGAGGCAGAGGCCGCCGGCGGCCTCGACAAGCCGCTCGTTTTCCTCCCCCTTGAGCCAGAGCCCCATGGCCACCAGAATCTGCGCGCAGCAGAGCTTTTGCGCTCGAAGCGCGGCGAGCATCTCTCGGTCGTCCATTCCATTCCTCCCCTCTTGCGGCGTTGCCACAGTTCTTCAGGATATAGAAAAGTATACCATATGGGGCATGCTCCGTCAATGACGGGGGGTGCCCCAAAAAAGGGCGCGGGGTGCAAAATCTTCCCCCGCGCCCCTTGGCGGCGGGAACCCTCCCCACACCGGTTTTGGCGGGCGCATTTCCGCCCAGACTTCGGCAAACCGCTTGCGAATACAGCAAGTATTCGCTGCTCGGTTTTACTCGTCTGAACGAAAATCCGCTCCGCCAAAACTGCCTTGCACCTGTCGGCGAGCAATATTCGAGGGATTTTCGTCACGGCGGACACCGCTTTGCTGACGCAAAGCACGAACAACAAGGCGAAAAGCACCGAATAGGGCCGCCGACAGGCGGTGCGGGTTCTACTCCCGCCGCCTTAGGTAAGGTGAACTACTATGTCCAAGGTATATACGTCCATTGACCAGCTCATCGGCAACACCCCGCTGCTTGAGCTGACAGGTTACGAGAAACTGCACGGCCTTGGGGCCACCATCCTGGCCAAACTCGAGTATTTCAATCCGGCCGGCAGCGTGAAGGACCGCATCGCAAAGGCCATGATCGACGACGCCGAGGAGCGGGGCATCCTGAAAAAGGGCGCGGTCATCATTGAGCCGACCAGCGGCAACACCGGCATCGGGCTGGCCGCGGTCGCTGCGGCCAGAGGATATCGCCTCATCATCACCATGCCCGAGAC
>DATMXT010000238.1:0-3599 GCA_035561375.1 Terriglobales bacterium
GTATAGAAATATGCCGCCGGCGCAAAGCCAAACTATGTATGCGGCACAAAAGACGTGCATTGGGGACAAAGGAGGCAGTCATGGCTACCATTTATCTCGCCGGAGGGTGTTTTTGGGGGACCGAGAAATACCTTTCGATGATCAAGGGCGTCAAGTCGACTTCGGTCGGCTACGCGAACGGAAAAACCGAAAACCCGACCTATGAGCAGGTCTGCTATCAAAACACGGGACATGCCGAGACCGTGAAAGTGGCGTACGACGAGCATGTGATTTCGCTGCCGTTTTTGCTCTCCCTCTTTTATGAGGCCATCAACCCGACCTCGGTCAACCGGCAGGGGGGCGACTTCGGCCCGCAGTACCGCACCGGCATCTACTATGTCGACGAGGCGGACCTGCCGGACATTGAAGCCTCCATCGAAGAACTGCAAAAGCGCTATGACAAGCCCGTCGCAATTGAGGTGGAGCCGCTTTCGGCCTTCTATGAGGCCGAAGAGTACCACCAGAAATACCTGCAAAAGAACCCCCGCGGCTATTGCCACATCGGCAGGCACGAGTTTGAGAAGGCGGCGGGGGCGCTTGTCGACCCCGCGCTCTATGAAAAACTCCCCGACGGCGCGCTGCGCGGAAAGCTGACCGGCATGCAGTACGACGTCACCCGCAAGAGCGCCACCGAGCCGGCCTTCAAAAACGAGTTTGACCGTCACTTCCAAAAGGGCGTCTATGTCGACGTCACGACGGGGGAGCCGCTCTTTTCGTCCAGGGACAAATACGACTCCGGGTGCGGCTGGCCGGCCTTTTCGGCCCCGATTGACCCGAACGTCGTGCGGGAAAAAGAGGACTACGACTACGGCATGTTCCGCACCGAGGTGCGCAGCCGGGTGGGGGACGCACACCTCGGGCACGTGTTCGAGGACGGGCCCAAGGAGCGGGGCGGGCTTCGCTACTGCATCAACAGCGCCGCGCTGCGCTTTATTCCGGAGGCCGACCTTGAAAAAGAGGGCTACGGCTATCTGCGCGAATTGATTAAATAGCGGGGAATCATTTCCCCGCTTTATTCTTCGCCCGTGGCTTTTTCCAGCAGGCCGTATTTGTCCTTCAACTCCAAAATGCGCAGCACGCTTTCATCAATGCGCTTTTCGCTGATGGTGCCGTCCTTCACCGCGCGCAGAACGCCCTCATAGGCCTCGGCAAAGTTCTCCGGCATGAGAATGACGTCAACCCCCGCCAAAATGGCTTTTACCGCGCTTTCGGAAGAGGAGTATTCCTGAGAGATGGCCCCCATCTCCATAGCGTCGGTGATGACGACGCCCGTATACCCGAGCTCGCCCCGCAGTTTCTCTTCAACCATCTCGTATGACAGTGACGAAGGGAGACTGTCCCCCGTGATATTTGTCGCCACGATGTGGGAGACCATCACCATATCTGTCTGTGCTTCAATGGCCTTCATAAAAGGAATCAGTTCGCACCGCGTGAGCTCATCCCATGTTTTTTCAATGGAGACAAACCCTTCGTGAGTGTCCCCCTTGGTGTCGCCGTGGCCGGGATAGTGCTTTGCGCAGCTCATGACGCCGGCCTCATGCAGACCCGAAATTTCCGCCGCCACCATCCCGGAAACCAAATCGGGGTCGCTTCCGAAAGAGCGGTTTCCGATGACCGTGTTATTCGGGTTTGTGAAGACGTCGGCGACCGGCGCAAAGTCCAAATTAAACCCATACTGCTTTAAATACGCGCCGATGGTTGCGCCGACCTTTTTCGCTTCGGCGGGCTCCCCGGTCGCGCCGATTTCCTGCATACTGCGATAGCGCTCAGGCACAGAAAAGTTCTTTGAATTTGCGATTCTCGCCACGGCGCCGCCCTCCTCGTCGACCGCGATGAAGAGCGGGGTTTCGCTCTGCCGCTGTACCTCGTCAATAAAGGAGGTCAGCTGCTCCGGCGTCACGATATTCTGGCCAAAGAGCGCAATTCCGCCCACCGGATAAGCCGCCATATGGGCATCGAGCGCCGTTACGCCGGCTCGGTTTGCGTCGGGGGTCAGCAGCGACTCCGGCCGCACGATGAAGAGCTGGCCGACTTTCTCTTCGAGCGTCATGCCGTTTAACCGCTCCTGCGCTTTGGAGACCGGCGGGGGTTGCGTGTCTTCGGGCGGCGGCGTATCCTGACCGTCACTTGGCGGGTTTTCGGGCGCGGGGCCCAAAAGACCGCAGGCGGCCAGCAAGACCATGAAGGCAAGCGCCGGAACTTTGAAAAATATCTTTTTCACACGTTCACACTTTCAATTTTGATAAAGCACATCATGCCCGAATGTGAAAAAAGCCTTTCTTATCGACATAAGAGAGGCTTTTTAATCCTGTGTTAGAAAATTTCTCTGCGGCCCTCAATGGCTCTGGAGAGGGTGACCTCGTCGGCGTACTCAAGGTCGCCGCCGACCGGAAGTCCGAAGGCGAGGCGGGTGACCGAAACGCCGAAGGGCCCCAAGAGCCGCGCGAGGTAGAGGGCGGTGGCCTCCCCTTCGACCGTGGGATTTGTGGCCATGATGACCTCGGTGACGCCGCCTTTGGCGACGCGGGCGACAAGCTCCTTCGCTTTGAGCTGGTCGGGGCCGACGCCGTCAATGGGGGAGATCAGCCCGTGGAGGACGTGGTAAAGCCCCGTGAATTCGCGGGTCCGCTCAATGGAGGGAATGTCCCTCGGGCGCTCGACGACGCAGATGAGCGAGGTGTCCCTGCGGGGGTCGGCGCAGATGGGGCAGAGCGCGTCGTCCGAGATGTTCTGGCAGACGGCGCAGTATTTCAGGTTTTCGGCAGCACTCATGATGGCCTTGGCAAAGGCCTCCTGCTCGGCCCTCTCCATGCGGATGACGTGGAAGGCCAGGCGCGAGGCCGTCTTTCTTCCGATGCCGGGAAGGCGCGCAAAGCAGTCGATGAGCCGGGCTACGGAGGCGGAATATCCGTCCATTTTAATCCCCCCGGCGTCACATGCCGGGCATGCCGAAGGCGCCCGTGACCTTTTCGAGCTCCTGTTTGGAGGTGCTCTCCACCGTGGCGACAGCCTCGTTGACGGCGGCCAGGATGAGGTCTTGCAGCGTCTCGACGTCCTCGGGGTCGACGATTTCGGGGGAGAGCTCAAGCTCCTTGAGCTGTTTGTCGCCGCCAATGAGCACTCGGACCAGCCCGCCGCCGGCCTTGATCTCGTACTCCCGCTCCTCGAGCTCCTCAGTGAGGCGGGCGACCTCGTCCTGCATTTGCTGGGCCTTCTTCATGAGCTCATTTAAATTTCCGGGGCCGCCGGCTCCCTGTGGGATACGTACTTTCAATTGCCTGCCTCCGATCTGTTCATTTGGGCAACGGTCGCCGCAAGGCTCTCGAGCTGCGCGGCCTGGTTTTCGGGGGAGATGAGCAGCTCGTATTCTCTGCCCGCGACGGCCTTGAGCTTATTTTTCAGTTCAAGCTGCCAGGCGTCCTTGGAGAGCATGCGCAGCCCGAAGGCCCGCTCGGGCCGGATAGTCAGCAAGTCCCCCTCAAGGGAGGCCTGCGCCCCCGCGATGACGGGGGAGATGGCGGGGTCGAGGGCCGCCACAAGGGCGTCCCAGAAGTCGGGTT
>DATMXT010000239.1:0-10134 GCA_035561375.1 Terriglobales bacterium
GTATTTCGCCGTCGCCTACGCCGCGTCCGCGGGGGTCATGCTGGTTCATCTCAATGAGTATTTTCTGCCGAATACGCCCTTGATTCTCATCACGGTGCTCTATACGCTGCTCTGTCTCGTCGGGGTGCTGTACGGCGTCGAGGTGATTATACGGTTTTCGCTGGTCGGCTTTGTCATGTGCCTCCTGCTCAATCTCACAATGGTCGCGGGCACCGTCAAGGACATCAAATTCATCAACCTGCTCCCCCTGATGGACAAGGGGCTCATGGCCAATTTGTCGGGCAGCGCATATATTTTCGGGGACATCGCCATGGCGGTGCTGTCGGTCTGCTTTTTATATCCCATGTTAAATCAGAAGAAAAAAGTCATGAAAATCACGTTCTGGGCCATGGTCGTAGGTGCGGTGCAGGTCGTTTTGTGGCCGCTCTTTGAAATCATGATCATGGGGCCGGATTTGATGAAGCAGTACGTGCTGGTCTGCATGCAGCAAATCCGCTGCGCTCAGCTCACGCAGGCCATCCCGAGATACGAGCTCCTCATGATGATTTTCTTCACGTTTACGATGTTCGTGCAGTCGGGCATTTTGTTCTGGTGCGCAAAGTATTGCATTAAGCAAATCACCGGCCTCAAAAAAGACTGGGTCATCCTCTTGCCGCTGACCGCCGTGTTGATTTACATCACAAACGCGATGTGCTCGGACCACAACGATTATATCAATTTTTTGGCCTATCCCTACTCGCAGGTCTCCATGGCGCTGAGTTTGGGGCTGCCGCTCCTCCTGTTTTTTGTCGCGCTGTTTCGGGGCAAGCTCAAAAGAATAAACACGTCGGAGTCGAATACCTCCGCGCCGCGCAAGAAAAAAAGAGCCCTTAAAAAGGCGGTATATCGCCCGCCGGCGCAGGAGTGAAACCGTTCACCGCGCTGCAAATTTTTGACGCCCTTGCACTGTGAGGACGCAGCAAACCCGGCTTAAAGCTAAGCCGGGTATTTCTTTTGATAAAAATAAAATAACAGGCGTGCGGGTGAATAAAATTTACATTCATAGATTGCATTTTCTGCCAGTTAGTGGTATTATCGAACGAGGACGTCAAACGAAGAGGGAGGGACCGTACGGATGGAAAAAACGGCCGAAAAAATCGTAGCTTTTGATGTGGAGACCCCGAATCACAGGAACGACAGAATCTGCGCCATTGGCATCACCTTAATTGAGGACGGGCAGATTTCCGACACGTTTTCGTACATCGTCAATCCCGAATGCGAGTTTGACGCGCAGAACGTCCGGCTCCACGGCATCCGCCCGGAGGACGCCGCGGGGGTCCCGGCCTTTCCGGACATCTGGGAGAAGCTCAGGGAGCTTTTTCGCACCTGCCTCGTCGCGGCCCACAACGCGAATTTTGACCTCTGCGTGCTGAGAAAGACCCTTGCGGCCTACGGCGTCACCGAGTCGCTCTTGTACTATGTCGACACGCTGCAAATCGCCCAAAGGGTGGACAAAAACGTCGAAAACCACAAGCTCTCAACCCTCTGCAAGCACTTTTGCATTCCGCTTGAGCCGCACGACGCGGGGAGCGACAGCTACGCCTGCGCCAAGCTGCTCTGCCTGTTTCTTGAGGCGGGGGTGGACCTCGGCAAGTTCACAAGGGCTTTTCGCTTTGATGCGCCCGCAAGCAGTGCGCGGGAGGGGTACCGCACGGGGCTCAGCGAGAGCAGCAGCGCCCTGCTGACCTTAAACGGCATTTTGTCCGGCATCGCCTGCGACGACGTGCTGTCGGGGGCCGAGCTCGGCTATTTGCAGGCCTGGCTTGACGAGAATATCGCGCTGAAGGGCAACTACCCTTACGACAAAATTTACTCGACCCTCACGGGGGCCCTGGCCGACGGGGTGCTGACGGCAAAGGAGTCTCAGGATATGCTGAGCCTCTTCAAGCGGGTGACAGACCCCGTCGGAGAGAATGCCTGCGACTGCGGCGCCCTCGACCTCGAGGGCAAAAACGTCTGTCTGACAGGCGAGTTTGACTTCGGCTCCAAGGAGGCTGTCGCCGGAAAACTTGCGGCGCTGGGGGCCAATATTCAAAACAGCGTCACCGGGCGGACCGATATTCTCGTGTTGGGCGGGCAGGGCAGCGCCGCCTGGTCGGCCGGAAACTACGGCAACAAGGTCAAAAAGGCGCTCGAAATGAAAGAAAAGGGCGCGGACATCCTCATTGTCGCAGAGGCCGGTTTTTTTGCCGCCCTGGAGGACTGAGGACGGAAGTTCGGCCATAATATAGAGCGTTCCCTGCGGGACATCTTGTTTTCAACATCGTGAGTAGGAGGTATGGAGAATGAGCATGTTTGGCGGTCTGTTTGATTTGGACGACGACGGTAACCTCGACACTTTTGAAAGGGCTTTTGAGTTTGGCGCCGTAGAGGAGTTTTTTGAAGAGGACGGGGACGAAGAAGACGTAGACGAGGACGAAGAAGAAGACTGTGGCGACTACTGCGAAAATAACGAGGACGACGATGAGGGCGAAGACGAAGAATTTTAACTCATGACCCACTCTGAAGCGGCCCGCTTGAAGACAAGCGGGCCGCTTTTTACCTGCTTATTCAGGGCGTCAGCTCTCCCCGTACAGTTTTTTCACGGCGGCCCGCACCTCCGCGTAGCTTGTGCAGCGGCAGAGGTTTGATTGCAGCCACTCCTCAACGACATACTCCTCCGGCATTTCGGGGAACCGGTTTTTGAGGGCGTAACAGACCATTAAAAAGCCCGAGGTGCAGTAGCCGCACTGAAAGGCCTCGGCGTCGACAAAGGCTCTTTGAACGGGGGAGGAGCCCCCGAGCCCTTCGACCGTGAGAATCTCATGCCCCTCGGCCTCGACGGCCAGCATCAGGCAGGACTTGGCGGGCCACCCGTCGACCACCACGGTGCAGGCCCCGCAGTCGCCGTTTTTGCACCCGGGCTTTGCGCCCGTCAGCCCCAGCTGCTCCCGCAGCACGTCGAGCAGCAGGTCGGCGGGGCGCACGGCTACTTCGCGCTTTTCGCCGTTGACCTGCAAAGTGACGACGGTTTTGCCGGTATATTGCACCATGTCAAAAGCCCTCCAACAGTTCACGAATCGTGTTTTCAAAGACAAAAAGCCGGTATTCGCCGGAGCCCTCCGCGTCGCTGACCGGGGACTCCGGGAGCAGCCCCGCCGCTTTTTTTGCCTTTTGGGCGGGGGAGAGGGCGCCGTCGTTTAACACCGCTTCAATTTCCCCGCTGCGAAAGGGGTAGGGGCAGATGCCGGAAAAGGCGGCGCGAAGGGCGTCGCCCTTCTTAATGGCGGCCACGCTGACAAGGGGGTAGTCGATTTTCTCGTTTGCGGTCTTTTTCAGGTGGGCGCACGGGGCCGTGAGCGCCCAGACGGGGACGTGGACCCCCGTCACAAGCTCGCCCGGAAAGAGCCGCATGCGCTCCCGGAAGACGCTTTGCAGCGGCAGGGTGCGCTCCCCGCCGGGGCCGATCAGCGACACGGTGGCGTCGGCCAGCAGCAGCGGCAGGCTGGTCTCCCGGTATATGATTGCGCCGCACAGGTTGCCGCCGATGGTGATGCGGCACTGGTTGGTGTGGTCGGCAATCCGGCCGCAGGCAAGCTCCAGCAGGGTAAAGAATTTTGACTCCTTAATTTGATTTAGGGTGCAGGCGGCCCCGATGTGCAGATATGCCCGGTCTTGGCGCAGCTCAGTCAGCTCCGGTATGCGCTTGACGTCGATGACGGCGTCCGGGCGGATGGCGCCCGCGCGGCAGAGCGTGACGGTCTCGCTGCCCCCGGCGTAGTAGTGGGCGGCAAGGCCCCGGCCGGAGAGCTTCCACCAGGTCTCGGTCGCCTCCCGCAGGGTGTCCGGGCGAAAGTACATAAAGTCAAATGGAATCACAGGCCGCCCTCCATAGACTGCCGCCACAGCGCCTCGGGCGTCAGCGGCAAAGTGGAGCACTCCCGCCCGAAAGCGGCGGCGAGCGCGTTTGCAAGCGCCGCCGGAATGCCGATGATGCCGTGCTCCGAATAGGCGCGCACGCCGTAGGGCGAGTCCTCCTCCGGAGTCTCGACAAAGCCGACGCGGTATTCCGGCTCCTGCCCGATGTGCAGCAGCTTGTATGTGCGCAGATTCGGCGTTTGGGGGACGCCGTCGGCGTCATAAAAATAGGCTTCGCGGCTCGCCATGCTGAGCCCCATGGCCATGCCGCCCGCCACCATGGCCCGCATGCCCTCGGGGTTAATGACCCGGCCCACGTCCATGACGGTCGTCGCCGTGATGAGCCGGTACGTGAAGGTGGCGAGGTCGGCCTCGACCTCGACGACCTGCGCCCCCACCGTCCAGGCGGGCCCGGTCTTGCCCCGCCCCGTCGCGGGGTCAAGGAGCGACAGCCCCTTGAGCATGAACCGGCCCCGCCCCAAAGCCGGCTCCCCCAAAGAGAGCCCGTCCTTTGAGAGACAGCCCATGACGATGTCCTTGAACGCAATGAACTTTTCCGGGTTCTTTTTGGAAAAGACGCGCCCGCCCGAAACTTCAATGTCCTCCGGCGGGCAGTTTAAGGCCAAGGCCCCGGTGCCCCGCAGCTGCTCCATGGCGTCGTCGGCCGCCCGGATGACGGCGCGCCCCGCCATGTATTCCGTGAGGCTTGCGACGGTTTTCCAGTGCTCGGGCGCCGTCCGGGTGTCGGTCTCGTGGACGACGTGGACCTGCGAGACCGCAATGCCAAGCCGCTCGGCCAGCATTTGGGCGAGGTGGGACTGGCTCGCCGAGCCCATCTCCACAACGCCGGTGTGGAGGTTGACGCTGCCGTCCGAATTGAAGGTGATAAATGCCCCTGAAACGGCGTCGGTCGGCGGGTTTTCGGTCTTCCAAAAGCAGGCCGCCCCCTGCGCACGCACGGTGCCCGGCTTGACTTCCGCCGCTTTGCCGCCCTCCCACTGAGAGAGCGCTTTGACCTGCGCAAGGCAGGCAGAAAGGTCGCCGGTGTTGCTTTTGGTGCAGTAGACGCCGGTCGGCGCCCTGTCATCCACGCCAATTGCGTTTTTAAGCCGAAACTCGAGCGGGTCGATTTTGCAGATGCGGGCGAGCGTGTCCATCGCGCCCTCCACGCAAAAGGCGGAGGACTTATGGGTGAAGCTGCGGTAGGAGGTGGCGTAGGTGTGGTTGGTGTAGACGCAAAGGGCGTCGCAGGAGACATTTTCTACGCGGTAGGGGCCGGTGCAGTCGACGGCGATGGCCTTGGCGAGGTAGGGGGAGATGTCGGTGTATGCGCCGCAGTCGAGCCGGTACTCCATGACGGCCGCCTGCAAGCGGCCGTCCTTGTCCGCGCCCAAGGTGATTTCGGCCTCGAGCCCCTGCCGGCAGGGAGCCCCCGCCATGTCCTGCTCGCGGGGGATGGTGAGCCGCACCGCCTTGCCGCCGACGGCACGGCTTGCCATAAGTGCCAGCATTTCGGCAAAGGCCGGCGCTTTGCCGCCAAAGCCGCCCCCCACAAAGGGCACTTTGACCTGAATTTGCCCCGCCGGAATCATAAACACTTCGGACAGCAGCTTTCGCACGGCGAAGGGGGCCTGCGAGGAGGTCGTAATTGTCACCGCGCCGTCGGCCGACACCTCGGCGCGGGCTGTGCGCACCTCCATGGCGAGGTGTCCGGAGGGCGGCAGGGCAAACCGCCTTTTTGCGACATGGGCGCAGGCGGCGAGGGCAGCCGCGGCGTCCCCCTTGCGAACTCTGTAGCGGCTGGCGATGTTGGTGCCGGCCTCGGGGTAGACGTCGGACATGGACTTCCTGTACCGGTCGATATTTTCGTGAATGAGGGGGGCCTCTTTGGCAAGCGCGGCGGAGGGCGTCAGCACCGCCGGTATGGGCTCGTATTCGACCTCAATGAGCCGCACCGCGGCCTCGGCCGTCGCCTCGTCTATGGCGACGGCCATGGCCACGGGCTCGCCCGCGTACCGCACGACCCCGCGGGCCAAGGCCGGCCGGTCGAGCAGCAGGGGGCCAAAGAGCCCCGCGAAGTCGTTCCCGGTCATAACGGTTTTGACACCGGGGAGCGCGCGGGCTTTAAAAGTGTCAATGTGGAGAATTCGCCCGTGGGCGCAGGTGCTGGTGAGAAGCCGCGCGCAGAGCGCCCCCGCCACCGGCATGTCGTCTGTGTAGAGGGCCTTTCCCGTCACTTTATCCCACGCGTCAAGCCGCGTCACGCTTTTTCCGATGGCTGTGCCCAAGGCAAACCGCCTCCTTTTGACTTCATTGTTTGCCGCCGTGTGCAAAATATCCCACGGCGGGTTCCCTTTTCACACACAAAAAAGCCCGCAAACGATGGTCGTTTGCGGGCTTTGTAATATTGGAGGTTTCTACCTGCCGGCCGCCTGCTTTTCCCCCTCGATTTTCGCCTCGAGGCGGCGGATGTAGCCCACGAGCTTGCGCAAAGTTGCGGCCCTGTCGGCGGGCGAATACTCGCGGCTGCCTGTTATGTCCCACAGAAAGTCCCAAAACGCGGCCGTGATGCCGCTCTCCCGCATGGAGAGGACGGCGACAGGCTCCCCGGTTTTGGCGACGAGAACGCCGTAGTCCTCTTTGGCGTAGAGCATATACCCGTTGCCGGGCGAATTGGGGGTCAGCCGGACGCAGAAATTCTCATAGGTCTCCAAGAGGCGCACAAAATATTTAAGGTGGCGCAGGTACTCCTGCGGCGTGTAGCGGGCGGCGGCCCCCGCAAACATGGCCGAAAGCGAGACCGGCAGGCGGCCTTCCATGACATGGCCGAGGTCGGGCAGGCGCACGAGCTCGGTAAAGCGGCGGGTGGCGAGCAGGTTTTCAAAGAGCCCTGCCCGAATGCGCCATTGGTCGGCCGACACGCCCCCGTCAATTCCGGCTCTGGCGGCGATATCGGCCAAAACGCCCTCCGGCATCGTGAGCAGCGACAGCGACTCGGTTTTGATGACGGCGTCGCAGGGCTCGCGCTCAAACTCGAGCAGCATGTCAAAGCAGGCGTCTTTGTCCCGCTCGGTGAAAATCTTCATGAGCGGCTTGCACATGGCCAGATATTGCAAAAACTCGTACTCATAGGCGGCGACGGCCGCCTTGTCCCCAAACAGGAGATTTGCCGCCCGCTCGCCGGAGCGGCCGACCGAGTTCGAGACGACAGCGGCCGTGCCCGGCGCGATAAAGAGCGTGCGCTTGAAAATTCCGTCCCGCTTTTTCGGATAGAAATACGGCTCAATGACCCCAGACATGTAGAGCGGCATCCACTGGGAGATGGCGGTGAGCATCTCGTCGAGGTCGCGGCTGACCGTGTGAATGATGACAATGCGGTTGCCCCGCGACAGAACGGCGCCCATGAGCGCCGCCCATTTTTCGGAGAACTCTCTGTTTTCGGTCATCCAGTCGGTGGACTCGCCCGAAAAGAGCAGCAAGGTCACGGGCTCCGGCGCCGCCAGCACCGCGGTTAAAAACCGGATGACAGCCTCGCGCTTTCCAGCGTTTCCGTAAAAGGCGGCGTATTCCGGCAGCGGCTCCTGGACGGCCGCCCCGCGCCCAATGGCGGACAGGGGCCGGGAGCCCCCCGCCGGCGTTTTCGTCAGTCCCGCAAGGAAATTGTCAACCTTGCGCGTGCCGCCCGACTTGTCGTCTGAAAGCCATCCGGAGATGAGGCTTTGGAGCTCACCCGCGTCCATGACGTCGCGGGTCAGCTCCATTGCGTCAAAAACGGCTTTTTTGCGGTAGCTCTCATTGCAGCGCCCGGCAAAAAAGGCGGAAATTGCGCTGATGCAGGACTTGTTGCGCAGCGCCCGCCGCTGCCCGCGGCGCAGCCGGCTGATGTGCGAGGCGTCGAGCTTGACACTGTGGGCCAGGGCGCTGTTGGTCGTCCCGGTGACATTCATGAGCAAATCGAGTTTTTCACAAAATTCCAAGGCGCGTCCCTCCGTTTTTTGAGTAGTTCGAGTATATCATATAGACACATGAAAATGCAATGAATAGCGTTTGATATTTATTTCAGGGCGCAGCGTTTTTTGTCTTTGACAAATACAAAGGGGACAATGTCTTCCGGGAGCCGCGTCCTTTGCGCAAGTTTCATCATTTAAGAAAACAATACCATGCGAGGGAGCTGATATGCGGCCGAAAGCGGGAAAAAATACAGCAGAAACCGTGTATATTCGACAAAAAGGACGCGGCGTTTGCCGCGCCCGCGTATGGATAAACAAAAAGGAGGGAAACACGAATGGATGTCCTCGCATTGATCCTTGTGATCATCGCAGGCCTCAACTATGGCAGCATCGGATTCTTCAAATATGACTTTATTGCGGCGATATTCGGAACCCAGCCGGCCTCGGTGAGCCGCTTTGTCTTCGCTCTTGTCGGCATTGCGGCCATCTGGTGCGTCACGCTGCTGTACCGCAGGCGGGATGAAAGGGAATCCCACAACGTATAGTCGCCCGACAACAGGGCTATGAACCAAAAGTCCGATATGACAAAGGGTAAAACGTGAAATATCTCTGGAGCGAACATGTGAATATACCAAGGTTCCCGGCCCTTGAAAAAGACGCCGCCGCCGATGTTCTTGTAGTCGGCGGCGGCATGGCCGGTGTTTTGTGCGCCTTGGTTTTAAAAGCGCGGGGGGTCGACTGCATCCTCGCCGAAGGGGAAGTCGTCGCGGGCAAGGTGACAAAGGGGACGACCGCCGTCATCACGGCTCAGCACGACAAGCTGTACAGCGACCTCGTGTCAAACGCGGGGACCGCGAAGGCGAGACAGTACCTCGACGCAAACCTTGCGGCTGTCGCCGACTTCAGGAAGCTGGCCGGGAGCGTCCCTTGCGATTTTGAAGAAAAGCCGTCGGTCATTTTCTCGCGCACCGATGAGACCACGATGCAAAAAGAGGCCAAAACCGTGGCGGAGCTCGGCTTTCCGGCCGAGTTCATCAAGGAAATCAACCTGCCGGTCAAAATTGCGGGCGGCGTGAGGTTCCCCGCCCAGGGGCAGTTTCACCCGCTCAAGTTCATCGCGGGCGTGGCCCCGGGGCTGCAAATTTACGAGGACACGTTTGTCAGGACAGTTGAGGAGGGCAGGGCCGTCACTGAGCGCGGCCGCGTCATCCGGGCAAAGCAGGTCGTCATTGCGAGCCACTTTCCCTTTATCAACACCCACGGGCTCTACTTTGCCAAGATGTATCAGCAGCGCTCCTACGTCATTGCGCTGGAAGGGGCGGGGGAGGTGGGCGGCACTTATGTCGACTTCGCCCCCAACGGGCTCTATTTTCGCAATTACGGAAATCTGCTTTTAATCGGCGGCGGAGACCACCGCACCGGCAAAAAAGGCGGCGCGTATGCGCCGCTGCGGGACTTCGCAAAAAAGCACTATCCGAACGCCGCGGAAAAATACGCCTGGGCGACGCAGGACTGCATGAGCCTCGACGGGGTGCCCTATATCGGCGGGTACTCGGGTCGGCTTAAGAACGTCTATGTCCTGACCGGCTTTAACGAGTGGGGCATGACAAGCTCCATGCTCGGCGCGAAAATTCTGGCCGACAGGATAGAGGGCCGCGACAACCCCTACACGGAGCTCTTCGCCCCGGACAGGAGCATGGCAAAAATGCAGCTGCTCGCAAACCTTGCGACGACGACGGTCAGCCTCGCCACCCCGACGGCAAGGCGCTGCGCCCACATGGGGTGCGCCCTCAAATGGAACCCGGTGGAGCGCACCTGGGACTGCCCCTGCCACGGCTCCCGGTTTGACGAAAAGGGCCACGTCCTCGACAACCCGGCGACAAAAAACAGCAATGTCTAAAAGACATTGCTGTTTTTTTCTTATTCCGGAATCTCGTTTGTCGCGGGCAGGCAGGCCCCCTCGGTGCATACATAAAATGTGGTTTTCTCATTTAACAGGGGATAGGCGGGGTCGTCCGTCACTTTAAAAATCCAGTCCGATTTGACCCTTATTGCGCCGAGGTCATCATTTGGGGCAAGCGCGCAGGTGACCTCTTTTGCGGGCAGCGCCGAGTAGAGGTAAAAGCCGTATCCGGCGGGGTAGCCCTGCGCCTCGCCGTTCATAAAGGCCTCCTGCTTTTTTTGAAGCTCGTAGAGCTTGTCCGACTTTGTCAGGGCGGCAAGTCTTTTGAGGTTATAGGCCATGACC
>DATMXT010000240.1:0-5245 GCA_035561375.1 Terriglobales bacterium
ATCATCTATCTCACGGTCTCAATTTTTAAAAAGCCGGAGGAGGAGCTGCCCGAAGAGAGCGGCATCGTCTCCTCCTGCCTGCTGCTCATCGGGGTCATGCTCACAATCTTCAACGTCACGATGGGCTTTTCCTACGCCAGAACGCCGCTGGGGCAGTCCCTCGCGTACGGCGAGGTCGAGGTGAACGCCGAGACGCTGCGGGCGGCCGCCCTGACGCTTGCCAAAGAGGGCGCTGCGGCAAGGCGGGAGGCCGACTTCACAGGGCGCACCGTCCGCAGCTACGGCCGGCAGCTGCGCGGGGAATACGCGATGCTGTCGGAAAAAATGCCGCTCTATGCCGGATATGCGGCGCTGCCCAAGCGGGCAATCCTCAGCGTGCCCATGTCCTATCTCGGGGTCGGGGGCATGTACTCGCCCTTCACCTGCGAGGCCATCGTCAGCGACGACACCACGCCGCCGTCGCTGGCCTTCACGGTCGCCCACGAAATGGCCCACAGCCTCGGGTTTTCGCGGGAAAACGAGGCCAACTTTTCGGCTTTTCTCGTCTGCATGAATTCGGCCGACCCCGCCCTGCGCTACTCCGGATGCTTCACGGGGCTGCTCTATCTGCTGCCCGCCTGCAACCGCGCGGACCCCGACCGCTACGCCGAGCTCTACAATTCCATCGACGAGGGCATCCGGGCGGACATCGTCGAATACTATGCCCACATTGAAAAATATGAGGGCTTTATTGAGGAGCTGCACAGCAAAATTAACGACCTGTTTTTAAAGTCGAACGGCGAGGAGCAGGGCATTGCGAGCTACGGGATGGTCGTCGACCTCATCGTGGCCTGGAATGAGGAAAGCGCATAGCCCTCTATGATATTAAAAGCCGCGGCAGGGGAAGTGTCCCCTGCCGCGCTTTTTTTCAAGTTATCTGCGCATAATACGGGCGTATGATTTCTTTAGGAGGTAAAAAATGAATACGGATAATTCAGGCCGGGACGACAAGAGCGCCGAGAAGGAGAAGGAAAAGGGGCTCGGCGACATGCGGGATTACGGCTCCATCACCAGCCACGGCGGTCGAGGGGTCATTCAGATCATGTCGATCATCGGACAGGTGGAGGGGCACACGGAGCTTGGCGGCTCCACAAAATCAACCAAATATGAGCACATTCTGCCGCAGCTCGTGGCCATTGAGGAGTCGCAGCGGGTGGAGGGGCTGCTCATTTTGCTCAACACGGTGGGCGGCGACGTTGAGGCGGGGCTGGCCATCGCCGAGGTCATCGCCTCCATGCGCAAGCCGACGGTGTCGCTGGTGCTGGGCGGGGGACACTCCATCGGCGTGCCGCTCACGGTGTCGGCCAAGCGCTCTTTCATCGTGCCGTCGGCCACCATGACCATTCACCCGGTGCGGTACAACGGGCTCATCGTCAGCGCGCCGCAGACTTATCACTATCTCGACAAAATTGAGGAGCGCATCGTCTCTTTCGTCGTGCGCAACTCAAAAATCTCCGAGCGGCGGTATACCGAGCTCATGAAAAATGTGGGCGAGCTTGTGACCGACATCGGCAGCGTGCTCGACGGAGAAAATGCGGTGCGGGAGGGGATTGTCGACAGCTTGGGCGGAGTTTCCGACGCGCTCGACGCGCTGTATGAGCAAATCGACAGGTAAAATAGCTTGTATACAAGCCATATATATTCGATATTTAAGCTTAAAAGCGCATTTTCATTCAAAATGACCAATGCCGGGTGTCAAAACTCGTGACAAGATGTTGAAAAAAGCCATTGAACAGGGCAGGGTGAGCAGGATATAATATACGTCAATCCCGCGTATATGCGCCGCGAGCGGACCCAAAGCGCTCCGCCTCGGAAAACGACATTGCGCCGGAAAAATGACAAAACGGAGGCAAAAAGAAACATGAAAAAGTATCTTGCCCTGTTGCTCGCGGCCATCATGGTTCTGGCCATGCTTGGCGGCTGTGCACCAAAAGAAGAGCCCGCCGAAGAGCCGACACCTGAGACCCCTACCACCCTTAAAGTCGGTGTTCTGGCGCCTCTGACCGGCGGCGTGGCCGTATACGGCACCGCTTCCGCCAACGGCACCAAACTTGCCGCCAAGGAGATCAACGAGGCCGGCGGCATCAACGGCATGCAGATTGTGCTTGAAGTCATGGACGAAAAGGGCGACGTGACCGAGGCCATGAACGCCTATAACCTGCTCATGGAGAAGGGCATTATGGCCCTCATCGGCGACGTCACCACCAAGCCCTGCCTCGCGGTTGCGGACCTGGCGCTTGAGGACGGCATTCCGATGATCACCCCCACCGGCACCGGCGCCGACATCACGCTGGTCGGACCCAACATTTTCCGCACCTGCTTCATTGACCCCACACAGGGCAAAGTCATGGCCACCTTTGCGGCTCAGAACCTCGCCGCCACCAAGGTCGCCGTCATGTATAACACCTCCGACGACTACTCCTCGGGCTGCGCCGCCGCTTTCAAGGCCAAGGCCGAAGAGCTCGGGCTCGAAGTCGTTGACTACCTCGGCTACGGCGCCGACGACCAGGACTTCCGCACCCAGCTGACCACCCTCATGGAGGCGCAGGTCGACGCCATTTTCTGCCCCGACTACTACAACACCGACGCCCTCATCGCCGTTCAGGCGCGTGAGATCGGCTACACCGGCGCCTTGCTCGGCGCGGACGGCTGGGACGGCGTCATCGGCGCCACTCCCGAAGACAAGGTTGCGGCCCTGAACAACTGCTTCTTTGCCAACCACTACTCCACTGAGGACACCAACCCCGTCGTCGTCAACTTCCTTGCGGCCTACAAGGCCGAGTACAGCGAGGACGCCAACTCCTTCGCGGCGCTGGGCTATGACACCATGTACATTCTCAAGGCCGCCATCGAGAAGGCCGGCTCTACCGATTCCGACGCCATCGTGGCCGCGCTCAATGAGATTTCGGTCGAGTGCGTCACCGGAACCATCTCCTTTGACGAGAACGGCGACCCGATTAAGACGATTGCGATTGTCGAGATCAAGGACGGCGCAAACACCCTGAACACCAAGGTTGAAGGCTAATTCATAACCGAATGTGTAAAAAGCGGGCTGCTGCATCTCGCAGCGGCCCGCTTATACACTTGTCTATACTACATTAAGGACTGTTTTGCATGCTCTTATTTCTGAAACAGCTCGTCAACGGCGTTCAGGTCGGCAGCATTTATGCGCTGGTCGCGCTCGGGTACACCATGGTGTACGGCATTGCCAAGCTCATCAACTTTGCGCACGGCGACTTCATCATGGTGGGGGCCTATGTCGCGCTGCTCACAGCCCCGTTCTTAGCGGCAAACGGCATTCCGGTCTGGCTTTGCGTCTTTCCGGCAATTCTCGTCACCATGACGATCGGGGTGCTCTCGGAGCGCATCGCCTATAAGCCGCTGCGCGGCTCGCCGCGCATTTCGGTGCTCATTACGGCTATCGGCGTCAGCCTGTTCCTCGAGAACCTCGCCATGCGGCTCTTCACGCCAAACCCCCGCCCCTTCCCGGGCTTTTTGCCCACAAAGCCCATTGTCATCGGCTCTTTTCAAATCAGCTTTGTAGCGGCCTTCACCATCGCACTCTCGGTAGTCATGATGGTGGGGCTTACGCTGTTTATTAAGAAGACCAAAATGGGCAAGGCCATGCGGGCGGTCAGCGAGGACGCCGGCGCCGCCCAGCTCATGGGCATCAGCGTCAATCGGACGATTTCGGTCACTTTCGCCATCGGAACGGCCCTGGCCGCCGTCGCCGCCGTGCTCTACTGCCAGGCCTACCAGCAGGTCGAGCCGCTCATGGGGTCGACCCTGGGACTTCGGGCCTTCATTGCGGCGGTCTTCGGCGGAATCGGAATCCTGCCGGGCGCCATGCTCGGGGGACTGCTCATGGGCGTCATTGAGAGCCTTACCAAAGCCTATATCTCGACCCAACTTGCCGAGGCGGTCGTATATGGCGTGCTCATCGTCGTACTCCTCGTAAAGCCGACCGGACTGCTTGGCAAAAAGACGAGTGAAAAGGTTTAGGGGGCGGGCCATATGGACAATCTGAAACGAAAAGAGCTCACGGCATGGCTCTGTAACCTGCTCTTATCCCTTGTCATTTACATCGGGTTTTCGTACGCCCTCGGGGCGGGACTCTTCTCCCGCTACTGGCAGGGCGTACTTATGCTTGTCTTTATCAACATCATTCTCGCCGTAAGCTTAAATCTTGTCACGGGATTTTTGGGGCAGCTGACCTTGGGGCACGCCGGCTTCATGTCGGTGGGCGCCTACACGGCCGCCCTCATGACCAAGAACGTCCTGCCGGAGACCCTGCCGCGGCTCGCCGCCCTCGTCATTGCGATGCTGGCGGGCGGGTTTGCGGCCGCCGTCTGCGGAATCCTCATCGGCGTGCCGGCCCTTCGGCTGCGCGGCGACTATATTGCGATTATCACCCTGGGCTTTGGCGAGATCATCCGCGTCATCGTCGAGTCCATGACGGTCACCGGCGGCCCCAAGGGACTGCGCGGCATTCCGAAAATCTCAACGCTGCCCGTCGCCTACTGGACGACGGTGGTGGTCATCGTGAGCCTCGCGGCCCTCATTCACAGCCGCCACGGCAGGGCCATCATGTCCATCCGGGAGGACGAGGTGGCGGCCGAGGCGGCCGGCGTCAACACCACGTTTTACAAGTCGCTGGCCTTTGTCGTGTCGGCTTTCATGGCGGGGCTGGGGGGCGCCATTTTCGCCCACTACACGGGGCTCTTAGGCGCCACCACCTTCAACTTCAACCGCTCCATTGAAATTCTCGTCATTGTCGTGCTGGGCGGCATGGGCTCGGTGACGGGCTCGGTCGCCGCCGCCGTCGTGCTGACGCTGCTGCCCGAGCTCCTGCGCGGATTTTCCGATTACCGCATGCTGGTCTATTCGGTGCTGCTCGTCGTCATGATGATTGTCAAACCCGGTGGACTTCTCGGCCGGCATGAGTTTAAGCTCTCCCGCCTCATAGACGCGGCAAGAGGCCGCGTCAAAAAGAAGGGCAACAAAGGCGATAAAGGCGATAAGGAGGTGGCGTCGTGAGCGTACTTGCGGTGAAAGACCTCTCCATCGCCTTCGGCGGCCTCAAAGCCGTGGAGAACTTTGAAATTTCAATTGACGAGGGGCGCCTCATCGGGCTCATCGGCCCCAACGGCGCCGGAAAGACGACGGTTTTCAACATGCTGACCGGCGTCTACCGGCCGACGGCCGG
>DATMXT010000241.1:0-6613 GCA_035561375.1 Terriglobales bacterium
ATTCTGTCATTTTGCCCGTGAAAAAAAGGCATAAAAACAAGAACATTCTTATGACTTTTACGACATAAGAATGTTCCTTGCGTGGAGGCGCCATCCGGATTTGAACCGGAGAATCGCGGATTTGCAGTCCGCTGCCTTACCACTTGGCTATGGCGCCATGGGCTGACGGCAGGAGAACTCCCCTGCCGTATTTTTGGCTGGAGCGGATGACGAGGCTCGAACTCGCTACCTCGACCTTGGCAAGGTCGCGCTCTACCAGATGAGCTACATCCGCATGACGCCGGTCTGCTGACCGGCTTGGTGCCTCCGGGCGGAGTCGAACCACCGACACGGGGATTTTCAGTCCCCTGCTCTACCAGCTGAGCTACAGAGGCAAACATTGGCGACCCGGAAGGGGCTCGAACCCTCGACCTCTAGCGTGACAGGCTAGCGTTCTAAACCAACTGAACTACCGGGCCGTATAATGGTGGTGGGAACTACAGGGCTCGAACCTGTGACCCCTTGCTTGTAAGGCAAGTGCTCTCCCAGCTGAGCTAAGCTCCCTCGCGTGGCTTTTGCGTCAGGCGACATGGATTATTGTACTTGATGGGCGCATTTCTGTCAAGTCTTATTTGAAATAAAGTCGGTATAAATTTATCCTATGAGGGCACGCAGCTGACTGTTCGTAAACAGGTAAGATTTGCGGCAAAATTCACAGAGCACCTCGGTCTCGGGGCGCTCGTCGGCAAGCTTTAACAGCTCTTCGCGGCCGAGCGAAATGAGGGCGCGCTCGACTCTCAAGGCCGAGCAGCCGCAGCGGTAGATGCGCTCGCCTTCCGCAAGCGTTTGCAGGTTGAAGCCCGGCAGCAGGACATTCAAAACGGTTTTCGGCGACATGCCCTCGCAGAGCATGTCGGTCACGGGGTCGGCGGTGTAGACGGCCGCCTCAAGGCGCGAGAGCACCTCTTCGGGGCAGCCGGGCAGCGGCTGGGTGAGATAGCCGCCCGCGGCTTTGACGGTGTAGTCGCGGTCAATTAAGACGCCCAAGGCCACGGCCGACGGCGTCTGCTCGCTTTTCAGCAGGTAGGCCGCGACGTCCTCAGCGATTTCGCCCGTGACAATCGGGGTCTGGCCGACGTAGGGCTCTTTCATGCGCAGGTCCTTGACGACCGAGACATAGCCCTCCCGCCCTACGGCGGAGGCGACGTCGAGCTTTCCCGCGGCGTTTAAGGGCAGCTCTACCGTGGGGTCGTTGCAGTAGCCCCGCACGTTGCCGAGCGCGTCCGAGACCGCCAAAACGCCGCCCAGAGGCCCGTCGCCCTTGATGCGCAGGGTTAAGGAGCCGTCCGGGACTTTGAGGGTTCCGCCCATGAGGGAGGCCGCCGTCAAGGTGCGCCCGAGGGCCGCAGCCGCCACCGGCGTTGCGCCGTGAATGCGGCGCGCCTCCTCGCAGATTGCCGTAGAGTCCATGGCCATGGCCAGCACATACCCGTCTTCCGAGAGCATGGAAATATAGTTATTCATGATTGTATCCTGTATCCTCCGGTGTATTTCAGTTCCAGTTGCCGGTTTTGCCGCCCTTGCGGCAGACAAAAAACATGCGGCCTTCGTCCTCTCTGACTTCGAGCAGCTCCATGCCGCAGGCGGCGATGAGGGTTTCCACCTCGCCTGCGCTCCAGACCCGCTCGGCCCACGTCTCGTCGCGGCGGGTGTAATATTCCCCCTGTAAAATGAAATAAGTCAGATAAAAATTGCAAAGCGGCTCTTCAAGGGCGCTGCGCCAGACGCAGGAGACCTTTTTTGTGTCATAAAAGTAGGCGCTGCCGTCGAGCTCGTCTTTGAACTTCCCCGGCGTGATGAGGTCGAAAATCAGAATGCCACCGGGGGATAAAAATAAATTGACGCCCGACAGGGCTTTGAGAAAATCCTCTTCACAGAGCATGCTGCCAAAGCCGTCGAGCGTGCAGCAGCAGGCGTCCACAGTGCCGTAGAGGTCGAGGGCGCGCATGTCCATTGCGAGCAGCAGCGTCCGGGATGAGAGCTTTTCCCTCGCCTTTGAGAGCATTTCGGGCGAGATATCGACGCCGATGACGTCATACTTCGCCTCGTAGAGCTTTGCCATATTGCCGGTGCCGCAGGCGAGGTCGAGGACAATTTGCGGCGTCAGGCCGTACCGGGCCCAGACCTCTTGATAATAGTCGAAAAAGGCCCTGTAGTCGGCCTCCATGAGCTCGTCGTAATACTCGGCGAGGAGACTGTACACCTCAAATCCTCCTGTCGAGCACCGGCAGCAGCTTTTCGCAGAGCCGCCCGTACTCCCCGATTTCTATCATGCCCCGAATGCGCTCCATCAGCGTGTTGTAAAAATAGAGGTTGTGCATGACGGCAAGGCGCATGTAGAGCATCTCCTCCGCTTTTTTGAGGTGCCGCAGATAGGCTCTGGAATAGCCGCGGCAGGTCGGGCAGTCGCACATGGGGTCAAGGGGCGAGTCGTCCTCCTCGTATTTGGCGTTGTTGATGTTGAGGATGCCCGACCATGTATTGATGTGGCCGTGCCGGGCGTTGCGGGCCGGCATGACGCAGTCGAAGAAGTCGACGCCGCGGGCGACGGCCTCAAGGATGTTGCCGGGGGTGCCGACCCCCATTAAATAGCGGGGGGCGTCTTTGGGGAGGTGCGGCAGCACGTCCTCAAGAATGCCGTACATGACCGGAACCTCCTCGCCGACGGCAAGGCCGCCGACGGCGTAGCCGTCAAACCCGATGTCGACAAGCCGCTTGGCGTTTTCAATGCGGATGTCGGAGTAAGTGCCGCCCTGGTTGATGCCAAAGAGCAGCTGTCCATCTTTGACCGCCGCCTTGCAGCGGGCGGCCCACCGCAGTGTGCGGTCGGCGCTCATCCCGACATATTCCCGTGGGGCCGGGTTTTCCACGCACTCGTCAAAGGCCATGGCGATGGTGGAGCCGAGGTTGCCCTGAATTTTCATGCTCTCCTCGGGGCCCATGAATATGCGCCGCCCGTCGATGTGGGAGGCGAAAGTGACCCCCTCCTCCGTGATGTCCCGGAGTTTGGCGAGCGAAAAGACCTGAAAGCCGCCGCTGTCGGTCAGCACCGGCCCCTCCCAGCCCATGAAGGGCCGAAGGCCCCCCCTGCGGGCCACAATCTCGTCGCCGGGGCGCAGGTGGAGGTGGTAGGTGTTGCAGAGCTCGACCTGACATTTGAGGGCGGCAAGGTCTTTTGACGACACGGCCCCCTTGATGGCGGCCACCGTGCCGACGTTCATAAAGACCGGCGTCTCAATGACGCCGTGAATGGTTGTCATGCGGCCCAGCCGTGCGGCCCCGTCGGTTTTCAGCAGTTCAAACATAGTACTCCCAAAACGTATAATTTAGTAGACGAACATCGCGTCGCCAAAGGAGAAAAAGCGGTACCGCTCTTTCACGGCCTCTTTGTAGGCGGCAAGGATGCGCTCGCGGGAGGACAAAGCCGAGACCAGCATGAGCAGCGTGCTCTCGGGCAGGTGGAAGTTTGTGATGAGGGCGTCGGTCATTTTAAACTCGTAGGGCGGGTATATGAAAATGTCGGTGTCCCGCGTGCCGGCGAGGAGCAAGCCGCCCTCGGTCATGGACTCGACGGTGCGGCAGCTTGTGGTGCCGACGCAGATGACCCGCCCGCCCGCCTCTCTTGCGGCGTTGACGGCGGCCGCAGTCTCAGGCGAGACCGAACACCACTCGGAGTGCATGTGGTGGGCCTCCACCTCGTCCTCCTTGACGGGGCGGAAAGTGCCGATGCCGACGTGCAGCGTGACTGAGACGATTTGAGCGCCCATCGCCGAAATTTTCTCCAAGAGCTCCGGCGTGAAGTGCAGCCCCGCAGTCGGCGCGGCGGCCGAGCCCGGCTTTACGGCGTAGACCGTCTGATACCGCTCGTTTTCCCTGAGCTCCTCGTGGATATAGGGGGGAAGCGGCATGCGGCCAATCTCTTCAAGGGTGTTCATAAGGTCAAGGCCGGACTTCGAAAAGCGCACAAGGCGCAGCCCGCCCTCTATGGTCTGGAGCACTTCGCCTGTCAGCGCGCCCCCAAAGGTGAAGAACTGACCCGCGCGGGCTTTTTTGCCGGGGCGCACCATGCACTCCCAGACCCCTTCTCCGCGGTCGCGCAGCAGCAAAAACTCCACCGCCGCGGGGCCGGACGCCCGAACGCCGAAAATGCGGGCAGGAATGACCCTGCTGTCGTTTCGCACGAGGATGTCGCCGGGGCGCAGCAGGGCCGGCAGCTGCGAGAAGACGGTGTGGCCCACCTCCCCCGTGGCTCTATTCAAGGTGAGAAGCCGGGAGGCATCGCGTCTTTCAAGCGGCGTCTGGGCGATGAGCTCCTCCGGCAGGTCGTAATAAAAATCGCTTTTCTTCAAACAATCAGGTCCTATCGTGTATTGTGGCGGGCGCGCGCCGCCTTATCAGTCTTCGGTGCTTTGAATCTCAATATCCGTGAAGTAGTGATAAATGATGTCGCTGTAGCTGAACCCCTGCTCCGCCATGCTCTTGGCGCCGTACTGGCTCATGCCGACGTTGTGGCCGAGCCCCGCCCCGGCGATCGTGTAGGTCCCCCCGTCCGAGGGAACTTTTTCGGGGCCCGCGGCAGTCAGCAGCACGATGTCCCTGACGCCGACGTCCATCTGCGCCACGTCCCCCGTGCCCGTGATGGCGAAGGCGGAGGACGGCGAGACGTCGAGCACCGTGCCGGCGTTGACAATGAGCTCTATAGCCGGAAAGATGTCAAACCGGGCGCTTCGCACGTACTTGTTGAGCTTAATGCGCACATTGTCGGTCTTGGAGACGGTGTAGCTGCCTTTTGTGCCGACAAAAGTCACCGCGTAGACGTTGTGGGCCGGCACCGTGTACTCCGAGACGTAGAAGTCGGTCACGGCGCCGATATTTGCCCCCACAGAGTCGGCAAACTTCGTGAGGTCGTCCAAGGTCAAAGTCGTGGAGTAGTGGGTGATGACGTTCTGGTCCTCATAGGTGTCCTCCACGGCCTGACAGTATGGGGCGGTCGTACCGCCCCAGGCGTTTTCGGCCGACTCGGTGTAGCCGCCCGACGAGGAGAAGTAATAGGTGGAAATCGGCTTGCCGCCATAGGTGATGATTTCGCCCGCCGTCTCCTCGACCGCCTGCACGACGACGTCGGTCTCTCTGGCCGTGCCGTAGTAGACCTGGCAGTTGTCGGTGTTGCAAAGGTCATACCCGAGCTTCGCGTGCTTGCCCTTTGAGCAGATGGCGTAAGTGCGGGCGCAAAGCGCCTGCGCCTTGAGGGCTTCAAGGGGCCAGGTGCCGCTCATCTCGTAGGGCAGCACCCCCTTGAGATAGTCGGACATGCCGACGACGTTGACCAGCGTCACCCCGCCGCCGTCCCGCTGGAACTCAAAGGCGCCCCGGTAGTAGAACTGGCCGTTTTTCAGGGTCTCGCCGCCCTCTTCATCCATGGGATATGCCGCAGGATAGCCGTAGGGCGGGTTCAGTTCAAAGAGAATGCGGTATGTGTTCATGTCGATGACGGTCACGGTCCTGCTGCCGGCGCCGACGGCCGAGACCGACTCCCCGTCGGTGTAGCCCTCCACCCGCGCCGCGTCGGCCGCGGCGTAGTCGTAAGTCGAGTACATGTCGAGCCGCACGCGGTACCCCTCGTCATAGGCGACAAAGCCCTCGCCGGAAAACCCGTTGTCGTAGACGCAGTCGAGAAAATCCTGCGCCTCCCACTGCGACTCAAACTCGCGGTTGACCTGCAGGTGGTAGGGCTTGATGGCGGCGGCGCCGCCCGTCTGGGTCTGCGAGACCGTGTTGCCCGATATGTAGACAAGGGCGTCCATGGCGAAGGTGACAAACCGGCTCTCTATGCTCGCAAGCTCAAAAAATGTGAAGTCGTCCCCGAAGTAGCCAAGCCGGTAGCCGGTTTCGGTCAGGGCGTTTGCCCCCGCCACGGGGCCAGAGCTGTGGGTCAGCCCGACTCTGAGCGTCGTGTTCTCGGCCCCCGCCGTCAAAGTCAGCAAAAGGGTTAAGGCGGCTGCCGCAAGAAGTTTTTGTGGCTTCATTGTTCACTCCATGTTATATCTGTATTTCGTCTTTGCTTATTTTCCCGTGATGTGGGCCGTGACAAGGGCGATGCCGGCAACCGGCAGCATCCAGACAAGCCCGTAGAGCGGAAAGAAGAGGGGCGAGGCCGCGGCGACAATGCCGGCCCGCGCCGCGAAAATGAGCAGCAGTGCGCTTGCGGCCATCGAGAGGGCCCCCACGGCAGTTCCCGCGGCGGCGGCGTTTCGAATGCGCACGGCCCCCGAAATGCACCGGGCGAGCGCCATCGGCTCCCTGCGCCCGGACAGCGCCGTGACTTTTTCGCTTGTCCCCGGCGCAAGCTCCAGCTCGTCCCGGTTGCGGGAGGGCAGGATTCGCAATGCCGCCTGCTTTTGACCTAAAAGCCCCGTCAGGATGGGGGCTGTCAGCAGCGGGTCGTTTGTGGCGACAAGCAGGCCGACGCCGGTTGAGAGCAGGGCGCGCAGCGCCGCCGCCGTGCTCTTTGTCAGGTCGTAGCGCACTGCGAAAATGGCCGCAAGCCGCCCGCCGATGGCGAGGTAGAGCGGCT
>DATMXT010000242.1:0-2437 GCA_035561375.1 Terriglobales bacterium
ATTATTAACCGTTTGATTATAGCATAAACCGCTTCCAATGGCAAGTCCCGCCGGCGCGGGAGCGGCCGTTTGTCTTTGGGGCTCGAAAGGCCCGACGGCTGTGCCGTCGGGCCTCCTGATTTTAAAGATACAAACCTTCGCCCCTTCGCCGCTCAGCCTCTGCGCTTGAAAATCTCGAGCACCTTGTCGAGGCTGTTGATGTCGTCGTCGACGGCCGGGGTCGCGTCCTCTGCCCGTTTGGGGGCCGGCGCCGAGGGCTCGGCGGGCTCTGTGTTGGCCGCGGACTGGGATGCCCCCGCGGTCGGGTTAAAGGAAAAGGGCTTATACCCGCCGCTGCCCGCAGCAAACGGAGCCTCCGACTTTTCCTCGGACTTTTGCTGCGCGGGCTTGTCCTCCGGCTTTGAGGCCGGCCTTTGGGCGGGCGCGGACCTCGTCTCGGGGTCGCCCGCGACCGTGAGGTTTTCAAATCCCGTGGCAATGACCGTCACATGGACCTCGTCGTGCAGGTTTTCATCGAAAGAGACGCCCCAGATGATGTTGACGTCGGGGTGGGCCTGCGCCGTGACCATGCTGACCGCCTCGTCGACCTCGTCGAGGCCGATGTCGGTCGGCGCGGAAAAGCTGATGATGACCCCGCGGGCGCCGCTGATGGTCGTCTCAATCAAGGGGCTGTTGATGGCTTCGAGCACCGCCTCGCTCGTCTTCTCGCGGCCCACGCCGATGCCGACCCCCATATGGGCGTATCCGGCGCCCCGCATGACGGCGCTGACGTCGGCAAAGTCGAGGTTTATGTAGCCCGGCACGTTGATGAGGTCGGACAGGCTTGCGACGCCCAGCCGCAGCACGTCGTCGGCCCGCTCAAAGGCGTTGAGCAGCGTGATGGGCGTTGAGCTCACGAGCTTGAGCCGCTCGTTCGGAATGACGATGAGGGAGTCCACCCGCTCGCGCAGCTCGGTGATGCCCTGCTCCGCGACCGACATGCGGCGCTTGCCCTCGAACAGGAAGGGCTTCGTGACGATGCCGACCGTCAGAATTCCCATCTCTTTCGCGATTTCGGCCACGATGGGCGAGGCGCCGGTTCCGGTTCCGCCGCCCATTCCGGCTGTGATAAACACCATGTCCGAGCCCTTGAGGGCGGCCGCAATCTCGTCTCTGCTCTCCTCGGCGGCCCGGGCGCCGATCTCGGGTCTGGCGCCGGCGCCCTGCGTCTTGGTCAGCTTTGCGCCAATCTGGATTTTCTGGGTCGCCCGCGACGACTTCAGGTCCTGGTTGTCGGTATTTATCGCAATAAACTCCACGCTTGTGATTCCGGAGGAAGCCATCCTGTTGATCGCGTTGTTGCCGCCGCCGCCGATACCCAGCACCTTGATCATGACCGGGGCCGAGTTGTTGGAATCGAGCTCAATAAACATGTATGTACCTCCCTGTGTGCATATCCGAATTGCAGGTGATGATCCCTTGGCGCAATAAGTATCGTTTTTGCGTATGCCTTCGCCCGCAAAAGCTAAAATCGCACACGCATCAATCGCTAAAATGGGTATATGCAAGCCGCATAGGTGCCGTATAGGTTATGATACCGCGAGCGCCGGGCGCGAAGCGGGATAATGGTCGCACATGCCCTCGCCCGCAGGGCGAAAATCGCATTCGACCATCTGTGCTATCATAGCCGTATAGGCTATTATAGCATTGGAATCAGTCCAAGTTCAATAGGTTGCGGCGCAGATATGCGAAGTTTTGGAAAATGCGGGTGACGAAAACCACCATGGCCGCAAGTTCGAGCTGGAGGTTGATGCGCTTTCCGAACATCGTGAGCAGCACCGCCAGCACGGCGTTGAGGAAGAACCCTGAAATGAAAATTTTCTCGTTGTAGTCGCCCGCGTACCTGGCCCTCAGCCCGCCTATGATCGTGTCAAAAGAGGCGACGAGGGCAATGGCCATGTAGGGCGACAGGCTCTCCGGAAAATAGCCCGGAAAGTAGAGCCCCCCGGCTAAGCCGAGCGCCATGCCGACAACTCCCCAGAACATTATCCCTCACTCCCCTCTGACGGGGTGGCATATTTGAATGTAATCCCGCCCGTATACCCGTTTATTTTAATGAGTTCACCCTTCTCAATGCCGACGCCGATGCCCCACGGGGCCAGCTGGTCCACGACGCCGCCCCGCATTTTCAGGGCGCTCTCGAGCGCGTCCGGGTCGCCGATGGCCGTGATGACATAGGGCGCCGCGTAGCGGTTGTTGTTGACGCTGACAATGGAGCCGGCGCACCGGATTTCGCTGGTGGCAATGAGCCGCTCGCCGTTGATGGCAATGGCCTCGGCGCCGGCGTCACGCAGCTCGTTGACGACGCTTAAAATATCGGTATCGTGAATAATATAATAGTTTGGGTCGTTCAAAAATTCTGTCGTAATCGCAGCGGCGCTGTCGGTCATTGTGATGG